>CADEEU010000018.1 GCA_902826385.1 uncultured Acidobacteriota bacterium
CAGGCGATATTTCCTGATCGCCTATCCGAATCGGACCCTGGCGGGACAACAGCCGCCTCTCGTTCCTTCCGTCACTGTCGGCGATCCAAAGTGAACAATATTCGTCTGCTGTGCGAGGACAACGACGAAAAGAGATCAAAGTGCCGTTAGGTGAAACGCCGACCGAACCTTCAGCCTGGCTGATGATCTTCGTCGGAACACCACCAAAGAGAGACACTCGATATATGTCTGGCTGTATTCCGGCCGGCTGCGGCCGCGACACGCGGGCGAAGAAAAGGTTGCGGCCGTCCGGCGAGATCACCAAGTCAAAATACAGGTTTTCTGATGGCGGTATGATCTGAATGTTGGTCGAAGTTTCGATGTTTCTGAGCCAGACGCTTTGCTTGTTGTCTGTTGTATAGGTGTAAACAACATTCTTACCATCGGGTGAGATGGCGGCAGTGTGAACCTTCCCGTCCACCGAAAGTTGTTCCGAACTGAACTCGGCTAACAAGACCGGGGCCGTTTCTTCCGGGTCTCTGCCTTTCGCATACCACAGACCGCCGGCGATTGAGCCGACGACCAGCAGGGCGGCCGCCACGGCGAGCGCTTTCCGCAGATTCGAAGAACGGATGGTCTTTTCTTTAACATAAGTCGCCGCGCCAGGGTCGGATCCGTTTCCGTTGGCACTCTCGCGAACTTCCGCAATAAAACGGTATCCTCGGCGCGGAACGGTTTCGATGAACCGCGGTCGTTGCGGTTCGTCACCGAGCACCTTTCTCAAAAGACTTACCGTGAAGGTCAGGTTTGCGTCTTCGACAATGCTGTCGGACCAAAGCGTTTCGATTAGCTGGTCCTTCTCGACAAGTCGTCCGGGATTCTCAACTAGTTTTACAAGCAACTGGAAGGTTTTTGGATTGACCGGAAGCCGCTCGCCGTTTCGCGAAAGTGCCTTTTCCCTAAGATCGAGGACGAAATCGCCAAATTCTAAGCTCTTGTTTTCCAATGACATAAGCTCTTCTTAGAGTTTTCTTAGAAATCTCTTAGGGATTTCAAAGGCTTTCTATCGCAAAAAATTTCTACTGTTATGTTCAAACGTCGTATGTGCGAGTTTAGCACGAATTTTACTAAGGATATTGGAAGGAAGTTTATCGCTGTCATATGTCGTTACGAGTGGTGGTTCGAAGACGAGAAAGGACTCGAATCGCCACCTCCAGCGGTGCTGCCAAACTGATTATGGCCGCGTCCATTAACGTCCGAAATCGAACATAAAAGGAGAAGCACTTTTGTTGGGAAGGGCGAGATACTGATTTGGCAAAACTCGTCAAAGGTCGCCCGTGGGAGAAAAAGTATGAGCGTTAAGATAAAGGAATATCATCGCACCTTTCTCCATTATCCAAGTCGGACCGGTCCTTCGATGACCGAATATCTACAAAGCCTAAGCCGCGGCGGCGCGCCTCCCGTTCCGGGCACTCCTAAGCCTCGGGAAAACGTTCGGGACAGATACGTTGGCGTTTGCACAGTGGCGAACACCACCAGGTATCACCATGCTCTCGAGATCGTTGGGTCGCAATTGAGAGAGACAACTATCCAGGAAAAAGGCGACCAGAAGTTCGATCAGTGGGCCACACCTTGGGAACGCACTTGGAGTCCGCTGACTCGGAACGGGAAAAAAGGATTATTGCCCGTTGTTGACGGCAACGCGATGGTGGTTGGTTACTCTGGACCGGTTTTATCAAGCGAGATGCTGATCGGCCGTGCTACCGGGTTAGCCTTAATATATACAGCCGAAGAGACGCTCAAATATCATCGGATGTTCGTCGGCGCCGCGTCGCTGCACTCGGCTCCTGAACTCAGTGTGTATGGCGATGGGTTGAACTATTATGCGGTCATGACGGATACGGACGGCGAGGTGACTTCATTCCAGTTTGGTTTTAAAAACACCAATGGTTCCGCTGAGCCTACGTCCTTTCCCTTGCTTGGCTGGCTGAAGGCCTTACAAGGCGGATTGAAGATCTTCATGTCGGTAAGGAACGGATCGCGTACAATCGGGCGACAACCCCCAAGTCCGCCGCCTGCACAACAACGAGCTCTGCCACCCGGTCGACCAGAACCGCCGTCCGGCCCTCCTACGAATCCGGGTCATGTTAAGCCGGGGAACCCAACGATGGGAGGCTCAACCTCAATCCCACAAGCCGCGCGTGGTAAGCCCAGGGCAGAGCTCGAGCGCAAAATCGAACTTGCGCGACAAAAGGCCGCACTCACACCGGCGACTCAGCCCGGCTTGCTCGAATCCATCAACATCGCTCGCCGACAGTTGGGTCTGCCTCCTTTATCGTCGGCAAAGTCGATCAGCGAGCTGCATTATCGGGCTCGGAACGCCAGGGCTTGTAAGGAGATCAATGACTGGTTGGGCGCCAATCCCAATGCTTCCTGGGCCGAAAAGGTCGAACTAATGGATCGCATGTACAAACGCTGGCGCGTGAGTGGCCTGCCGGGCGACGGTTGATCTCTGGCTCGACCAGGTTGATGAAAACGAAATGGCAGCGTTTTCCCTAATTCGGTTTGAAGGCACGACCTTCTTACAGTTGAATCAGATTTTTGTCGGGCCGACCAGCGGCGGATTTGAGGAGAGACACATAACGATGTACAAGACTGCAATACTGATCGCGGCGGCAGCAATCTATTTTGTCGTTAGCCAGCCTGCATTTTCACAGATCACGATAAATCTTCCGAAGGTGCCAAAGATAGGCAAACCGAAAACCGATTCCGGCAAAGGTGTTGACGGCCCGGGACCGAGCGGGAATACAACGCCAATCGAAAGCGCCCAAACCCAGCCGACGATTGTTAAGGACTCGGTTCAAATCAGAGCTTTTACTTTCAGCGTCTACCGAAACAACACTGATATGTGGAGCTGGGTGCCGGATATGAAGTACAGCGTCAACGGCCCCGTTGCAAGCGGCAGCCGGTTATATGTCGAATTCACGATGCCTGGCGGCGGGCCGTGGATAAAACTCGATTGCGCGACCGAACCGACGCAGGCGGGTTATTCGATGAAGACTGCGTGCGGTGGGCGGCAGATACCCGAAGATAAAGGAAGCATCTACACCGGATCGGTCAGCTTTTCGATAAAACTCGCTGATGAACTAGCCGGCAGCGAAACTACTCTCTTCAGCGGAAAGATGCAGGTAGGCAAAGCCCGCTCGAATGAAGCGGGTCCGAAGGCAGCAAACCATTTCGTCTATTACGTCGATCATGATTGGAACCTGCCCATCGGTTACGTTTTTTATGAGCGCAACGATAACTGGAACGAGGGCGATCCGATGAGATGGAGCAAGCCGAGTTTCAACATCGCCTTCTGGACCCGCGGTGAGCAGCAGGGCTTTGCCGAGCCGCACCTGTTCTACAACGGCAAGGAAGTCGGCAAGCTGTACAACGATGGCCGCGAGGTCGGCACGCCCAACTGCAGCACGCTGGAAGCCGAGAACAACGTCACGCACCTGACCACGCCGGACGCCCCGACATTCAAGTGGACACGGTGGAAGTGCACTTTTTACAACGTCATTCCGTGGAACAAGTCGCGCGACAAGAACGAAACAATGTTCGGCCGTCTCCACCTTTTCAGCGAGAACCCCGGCGAATACGAAGTGAAAGTCTTGCGCAACGGCCGCCTGATTCGCTCGTTCCGGTTCGCGGTCGACGCAGCAGGAAAGTTGGTGGACAATCGCATTGCCGCTGCCAACCGATTAGGCAGCGACCGGATGATTGTGCCGGTGCAGGTGATCGGGGATATGGACGGCCAATGGAACCGCACGGCATGGAAAACAGATGCTTTCTACGGAAATCCGCTGACCGGTTTTGCGGTGCCATAAGACCCGGCGCGGCGGGAAATCAAGACGGGCGATCTATCCCGCGTGGGAACTCTAGAGAAAAACTACAGGTCCTCTTTTTCCATCAAACGGTCAAAAAAGTCGTCATCTCGCTTTTTGGTGAGTAGGGCTTCGGCGAGTTCGTAGAGTGGGGTTGGCATCGAGTCTGCTTCGACTTGCTCGTCCGATTCGCCGGATTCCGGGTAGCTTTCGTAGAATTCGACCTCAGCCGCGCAGAATTCGCAAACGGCAAGGTGCTGCCTGACACCGGCGCCTTCGCTTAGCGGCATATCGCCGACCTGAAACGCAAGCAGGTCTTCCGACGTAGGACAATCTTCGCTTTTACAGAACTTTGCCATTTATTTATAAATACACCTTTCCCCAGGCTATTTTAACATTGTTTCACGCTTCTAAGCGCGCTTCGATAGCCGTTAAAGAGCATTCACCTCTATATTTAAAAAGAAATCTGTAATGCCCAAGTCGTTCCAAAAGCGCCTAAAGATTTCTTTCGTATTTTGAAAATCGTCCGGACGATCACTCTCATTACCTCCTTAAAAGGCGTATTTACAATACTTATCCAGACTGTTTAGTAACTATACAAAGATGCAAAAACTTGTTGCTCATTTTCGGGAATATTGCTACTATCTAAATGTGGGCAGTGAGGTCTGGATCCTCAATGCTGCCGACAGTCAAGTTACCGCGAGCTCGGCGGCACAGCTTAGTTAAATTTCTATCTACTACCCAACTTGCATATCTTAAGTAAACGCTAGGTTTACTGTTTTCCGGATTTCGGAAAAGATCGGCGTGTCTGCGAAACTTCCCCGCTGTTTTGCCATCATCGGTCGAGAAATTCGGGTGGGTTCGGCACCCTCAAAACTCGCCGGTTCACCGCAAAGCAAGGCTCAATTTTTATGAAGGCACTCAAAACAGAGGAAACCGTTGCCAAACCGGTCCAGACCCGGCAGCACAAGGTTGGCAAATGGAACGACAGCCTCAAGTCGTCCGACGTCAACCAGATCTGGATCGAACTGCACCGAATTGTATCGTCGCACCCACTGGTGCGGGCATCGAAACGTGCCGGTTTCCTGGTCGAAGAAGGGAAGTACAACGCATATACCGATCTTACGCAGGAGCTTTTCGTTGCTCTTCTTAGTAAGGAGAGGTTCCAGCATTACATCGACACCGGCATGTCCGATGCCGAGGTCGAGGCCGAGATCAGCCAGATCGAGCTGACCAACATGCTCACGGCCGAGCTCCGCAAGCGTTATCCCGAATCCTACCGTCTCGCCCGCCGCATCTCGACTCTCATCCAATCCAGCCCCACCTTTAAAAGATTCGACAACATCAACAATCCTGAAGCCCATCGCCGCCTCGCCGATCGACTTTACGGCCTGACCGAATGGAAGATCCAAAAGATGCACCGCGACGTTCAGGAAATGCACGAGCGTGTAAAGGTCGTGGCGTTTCACAACCGAGACACCCGCATGGTCGGATGCACCGGCGATGCCCAGATCGTCATCAGCAACGTCGAGCTTGAAAAGCTGATAATTCGCGTTTTCAAAGCGATCGATTCGCCGGTCGATGTGCGGTCGCTGCGGTCGTTTGTGATGTCGCGGCTTCCGATCATGGACATCCATCTCGTCCCGGTCGGTGGTTCGGGCGACAGTGACGACGAAGACAAAATGTCGTTCGAGATCCCGGACACGCGCGAAACGCCGGAAGAAGATTTCCTTCGCAACGAGGCCGAAACCGAAGCGGCGACGTTCGTCGATGGCTTCCTCGCAAACCTGCACAAATCGGTTCGCGGCAAAGCGAAACAGTACGACCGAATGATCAGCGTCCTCTGGCACTGCTACTTGGTATCGAACGGCGGCACCCAACTCGAAGTAGCCGAAATGCTCGGCGTATCCGACTCGCTCGTCTCCGATTACCGCAAACGCATCGAGGCCAACCTCCAACAACTTTCCTTCGACAGCGTCAACGAAGCCCGCCAATTCGAAAAAGCCCTAAAACGCCGCGTCAAGACGATACTGACGGAAGTAAAAGAACACATCGCCGCCTAATCTGTTTTCACTAAATTGTAAGAGGCCGTCTCGACCCGAGGCGGTTTTTTTTTGTTCGATCGTCAAAATAACGAACGGCGAGTTCTTCGGCAGACCGGAGTTCCCAGAAGGCTGTTCGCCACTGAAGGCAGAACCGCCCACGTGAGTGGGTGGCGGGTACGCGTCTTTGGACTCAACGCTACTCCACCTTCAGGCGGTTCTGCCTTGTCCTTGAACGCCTGTGACATGACACCCAAGCCGAGACGATGCCTTGAGAAATAGGTTTCAAAGCATTTGTAAACGTTGTTTAGGAATCGCTTACGCGACGGGATAATTCTGCATCAGTCCGGGATAAATTATTTGGCCTTATGTCGCTTTTTTTGGGTCAACTGCTTTTCCGCTTGTTCGATCTGTTTGATAAAGTCTCCTTCGACTTTGCTTAGATCGTTCTTGTGGTTTTCTTTGTACCTGCTGTATTCCAGGGCCGCTTTTTTGAGGGCCTGATCGTGGCTTACGGTGCCTGAGTTGTCAAGGACCTCGTTTCCGGCCATTCGCAGGAAGTCGTCGAGGCGGTGGCTCCAGTCTTTCATGTACATCGGCTTGCGGTTCAACGCCTGGAGCTCCGCGAATTCGAGATAGGCCGTGACGATGCGATTGAGAATGTTCAGCTCGTTTTCAGTTAGGTAGTTTTTTGCGATCTCGACTTCCTGTTTTGTCGGCTTTTTGCCCTTAAAATTGGTAAGGCCGAGATTCGGCTTTGCCGCGTCGAGTCGTTTGTAGATCACCTCAGCGGCAGTGTTTCCGTGGGCGGCCCAATGCATTTTGTTTTGCACGGTCTGGAAAAATGTTATGGCCAATTCGGACTTTGGGTCGTAATCGACGCTGGTCGAATAGATGTCCAGCACTTTTCGCCAAAAGACTTTCTCCGACGAACGAATGTCGCGGATGTGGTCGAGCAGCTCGTCGAAATAGCTTCCGCCGCCGGCCTCCTTCAACCGTTCGTCATTAAGAGTAAAGCCCTTGACGATATATTCGCGAAGCCGCTGTGTTGCCCACTGTCGAAACCTCGTTCCCTGAAGACTTTTGACTCTATATCCCACCGAAATAATAACGTCGAGGTTGTAGAAAGCTGTATCGTAAGATTTCCCGTCGGCCGCAGTTGTTCGGAAATTCCGAACAACTGAAGCGAAATCTAGTTCGCCTTCTTCGAAAATATTCGAGATATGCTCGCTGATCGTCGATTTTGCCTTTTGAAACAGCTCTACAAGCTGTGCCTGCGTCAGCCAAACGGTCTCGTCCTCGAGCCGCGTTTCGATCCGCGTCCTGCCGTCCTCTGATTGATATAGGATCAGTTCACCCTTATTCATGATGCGATTGGAGTAATTCTACATCAGCCTGCTGGGCGGATTAAAACCATCGGCTGCTTTCGGTTAGAAGATATGACGGTGGGTTGGAATGGTTGGAGTACGAACGTGGGTCAAAAATGCGAGGTGCGGAATTTAGGTTCCGCACCTCGGAGAATGGGTTACACGCTACTTAAAACGTAATTCTGGCGGCCAGTTGGATGTTGCGCCTTTCGGCGGGGACATTTGAGGCCGGGGTACCTTTTGAGGCCTGGACGAAGCCGTTGTTTACCTCTGCGCTTGGACCTACGATGTAAAAATTCGAGTGGTTGAATGCATTGAAGACTTCGGCGCGTAGCTGAAGCTTCATTCTTTCCGTCAAACTAAAATTCTTAAACAGTCCAAGGTCGGCGCTCCAGTTGCCCGGACCGCGAAAGGCATTGCGCGGCGTCATGTTCGTCGGGAATGGACCGACTTCGGTGCCGCCGGAAACGTCCGTGAACGTGCTCGGAGTTTGATTTCTCAAATCCGTATAGATGAACGTATTCGGCGGATTGCCCGGAGCAGCACTAAGTTGTCCCGGACCGCCGAAGTTAACGTCCGCCGTGGGAACCAGACGCAGGCAGGTCGTGATCGCGTTGGTGCAGTCAAAGACCGTGAACGGCAGACCGCTCCGCGCGACCACGCGGCCCGACAGGGTAAATCCGCCTAGGACCTGGCGCCACGCTCCCGACGTGTTTTTTGCGAACGGCAAGTCCCAAACGAAACTGGAAGTAAACCGGTGCCGCGCGTCGAAGTCCGCGTTGCCGTAATCCAGGCTCGGATTGAACGGATCGAGCAGTCCGAGGTTGAAGTTGTTCAGGGCTTCGCTGAACGTCGTGCTCAGATTGTCCTTCGCTTTCGACAGCGTGTAACGCGTCGTCAGCGTCAAGCCCAAATTGGCCAGATTGTTGCTTTCGAACGCGAAGGTCACGCCGTTGTAATTCGAATAGCCGTTGTTCGCACGTGTGTTGATGTTGCTGTATTGGCAATTCAGGCGATTGTTTGCCGCAAAACCGGCCGGACAGACCGACGCGTTGTTGCTGCCTAAATAGAGTGTTCCGGTTCCGGCACGATTTATGTTTTCAATCGAATACAGATCACGTCCCGCCGAACCTGAAAAATCTACCGAAAAGGTCGAATTGCGAATGATCTCGCGTTCGAACGAAAGGCTGTAGAAATGCGCAAAAGCATTGACGATGTCTTCACGCACGTGCCGCAAACTGGTGCGCGGCAGCACGAGGCTTCCGCCGCTGCCGGCGAGCGGTCCCGCATTGCTCGTGGTGATCGGAAGCGAGCCGCCGACGTCAGCCGCGAAAAGGGAAACGACGGCGTAATTCGGCGGATTCTGAATCACGTTGAAAGTGACGTTGCCGAAATTACGCTCAAAGGCCATTCCGTAACCGCCACGCAAAGATGTCCGGCCGTCGCCGAAAACATCCAGGGCAAATCCGACGCGCGGTGCAAAATTGTTTTTGTCATTCTTGTACAGCTCACCTATCGAACTGTCGCCGGTCAATCGCACGCTGCCGTTGCGAATTTGTTCAAAGATGTTCGCGCCCGAACCAAAATAGAAATTGGAATCGAGGCTGCGGTCTTCATTCTTTTGCGGCCCGAAGAATTCGTATCGCAGTCCGAGGTTAAGCGTCAGCCGAGGCATCACGCGCCACGAATCCTGCGCGTATGCGGCGAATTCGTTGTAACGATTCTTTCGTGTAAAGTTTGGCGGCTGAACCGGCAGCGTGACGCTCTGGCCCGGGAATCTGCCCTGCGGGTCGATTGCGCCCTGGAATTGGAGGAGTTGTCCGCCGACGAAATTGTTCAACGCCTGCGTGTTGTTTCCGCCCAGAGTTTGGACCGCATTCTGGAACGCGCCGAAAGTGCGTTCATTCAAAACCCGGTAGTACGATGCGCCGAACTTCAGCGTGTGGCTGCCGAAAGTGGATGTGAAATCCTGCGAAAACTGATAGCTGCTTTCAGGTCCACCGGCCGGTATCGCGCTGCCGGGATTGAACGGCAAATAACCGGGCAGGGCAAAATTCAAACCGTTGATGGTCGCCGCAGTATTGGCAAAGAAGTAAAGCGTCGGTCCGGCTTCGCGTTCGCCAAGGGGCTGTAGGTCGCGCGGACGGCTGACGTTGAATCTCGATTGCGAAACAAAGTTATTGGAAAACTGGTGAGTCAGGCTTGCCAGAATGTTGTTGTTAAGCTGTTCGATGCCCGTGTCAAAACCCTGATATGGGCTGTCTGCGTTCGAGCCCGACAGAAAGCCGATCACTTCGGCCGCGTAACGAGCGTAAAACTGCGTTCGGTCCGAGATGTTGTAATCGACGCGAGCGACGGTTTGATAACCGTTCTGCGGAGCCCCAGCACCGACATCCTGCGGAAAGTTATAAGTTAATTCCTGAAAGGCCGGCAGCGTTCCCGGAAGCGCCGCAAAAGCTCCGTCACCGACGCCGAGTGTATTAACGACTTCCGAAACGGTCAGAATTCTTCCCAACTGGCCGTCCGAACGCACTTGCCCAAATGAATTAAAGAAGTTGCGGGTGTTGGCGTTCGAAGCCGCTAACAATTGAGCGGTCGGAACGACCACCGTTCGCGGCCCGACGCTTCGCAGCCGCGTCCACTCAGTATTGTTGAAAAAGAAAAGTTTATTTTTGACTATTGGTCCGCCGATCGAATAACCGAACTGATTGCGGTTGAAATTCGGGCGATCTATTCCGCGGGCATTATTGTCGAACGTGTTAGACGACAAAGCCGAGTTGCGATTGTAGGCGTAAAGCGACCCGCGAAAATCGTTCGATCCGCTTTTCGTGACGACGCTCACAATACCGCCGGATGCCCGCCCGTATTCGGCGGTGAAATTGCTGGTCTGAACGCGAAATTCCTGGACCGCATCGAGCGGAATGCGTTGACCGACGGAGGCGGTGTAGTTGTCGACGTTTTCGCCGCCGTCAAGCAACAGGCTGGTGCTGGCGGCTCGCTGACCGTTGATATTAAAACCACCCGCACCGCGCGGCGCCGGTCCGGCGGTCGACGGGTCGCCCTCCGAGACGTTACCGACCGTCGCTACCAACTGATAGGGATCGCGATTCAGGGTCGGCAGGTCATTGACCAATCTGCCGGGTATGACCTCGGAAATTTGCTGATCGGTCGTGTTGACTTCGCTGACGTTTCCGCCAACGATCTCCACCTGCGCTTGCTGCTCGGCCACGCCGAGCTGGATGTTCTCGGTCGTGCGTCCGCCGACGGTTACTTCGACGGCTTTTTTCACTTCCTGAAAGTTTTGCCCGACCGCCGCTATCTGATACCGCCCCGGCTGCAGATTAGTGAGCTGATATTTACCTTCGTCGTCGGTGGTTAGCGTCCGCACCGCTCCGGTGCTTTCTGAGCGTGCTGTAATTGTAATTCCGGGAACGACGGCGCCATTCTGGTCGGTCACCGTTCCGTTTAGTTGTCCCGTTCCGCCTTGCCCGAAACTTGTTCCGGCAATGGCCAATATGGCAGATAAAACAAACACAGTCAGTTTTATCTTGCTTCTCCCATGATATCGGATGTCTGATTGAATTCTTTTCATATTTATTTACCTTCTCTACTGAAAACTTTTCGACGGAACTTAACGTTCTGTTCCTGAGGATCGATGCCAGCGTTGTTGTCGGATTGGATCGTGAAAGCCGACCTAGCTTCCCAGTTGAAAAGGCAACCATTATTCCCGCTGATTTTCGGGCGCATTTATTGCAAGTAAATTTGAACGCAGTGCATTAGCGTGGACGCGTTGCTGTCCGTGCACGCGAAAGCGTTGTCGATTTCAAATTGTTGTCGGAGGCAGTAAATAAAGGGCGAAGAGAGCGTTTAGTGGAAAAAGTATCGAAGATTTTGTGCCTTACAGAAGATTTCTTGCAGCCAACAAAAACACGAAGACACGCTTACAGATCGTCGGAGAAAAATGGCCGGGAATAAATTATGGAAAAACATCAAATCATATTTTTAATCATCATTCAGATGCGTTGACGAGTTGAACGAACTTACAAAAACGCCGTTCGGCATCTTTACTTTGTCGCGGTGCATCTAAGGCGTTCCCCGGCACATCTTATTTGCATTATTTGCAACTGAGGCGGCAGCCGTGTCGTATCCATATTTCAAGCGAAACAAGTTTTTATTTTCGTGTATCCATGAGCAGTACCGGAAGTATCAATAACTCTACATACGAGTTCGAAGATTATGTGCTGAGGCCGTCCGAAAGGCTTCTGTTGCGCAACGGCAATCCGGTGCCGTTGAAAGCCAAAGTCTTCGAAACGCTTCTGAGCCTTGTGAGCAATCACGGACGTGTATTGAGCAAAGAAGATCTAATGAAGCTGATCTGGTCCGACCGTTATGTAGAAGAGAGCAATCTTTCGCAGTACATTTTCATACTCCGCCGAATACTAGGCGAACATCCGCAAGACCACCGGTTTATAGTCACGATTCCCGGGCACGGCTACCGCTTTGTTGCAAAAGTAAATGAGGTACACGAGACCTCAAACGGCACCGGTCATGCCGGAAGTGCTTTCGATCAAAAGTCTCGCGTCAAATCTATCGCGATACTTCCGATAAGCTTTCTCGACCCCGGCCGGCAGGACGAATTTCTCGGCGTCGCACTTGCCGACACGCTGATCACTCAGCTCAGCAACAACAAAAGTATTTCAGTGCGTTCGACGGCGGCGGTGCTTCGATACACCGGTTCGGGCAAAGATCCGATCCTTATCGGCCAGGAGACAAAGGTCGATTCGATAATGAGCGGAACGATGTACAAGGTCCGCGATAATATCGTGCTCAATCTTCAGTTGACGAACGTCGCATCGCAGGAAACTATTTGGGCTAATCGATTTGAGATCAAGGCGTCGGATTTTCTCGAACTACAAAGCGAGATCGCGGCCGATGTTGCCGATGCGTTAGCCATAGAACTTGAAAAGCCCGACGAACCGGCCGGCCATAAAATGCCGAAAAGCCAGGAGCTTTATCAAAAATATTTAAAGGGGCGATTTCTATGGGAAAAGCGGACCGAGGCCGGGCTGCTCGAAGGTCTGTCGTGCGCTCAGGAAATTGCGAAAGCCGAGCCGGATTTTGCTCTTGCACATGTTGGGATCGCTGACAGCTATCTGCTGCTTGGCGAGTATCTGTATCTTTCACCCGAAGAATCTTTTCCTTTTGCACGCGAGGCTGCCGAAACCGCTCTCACGCTGGAACCGCGATTGGCCGAAGGCCATGCGTCTCTGGCCGAGTACTATCACTACTACGAAAAAGATTGGGCGAAAGCTGAAGAGTCTTACGAGCGGGCGAACCGCCTGAATCCAAATTACGCGTCGGCGCGTCATTGGTACGCGTGGTCGCTTATGTGTTTTGGACGTTTTGACGAAGCGTTGGAACAGATCGAAGCCGCCCAGCAGATCGACCCCAGCTCGATGGTGCTTAGTACCAGCCGCGGTCTTCCGTTCTATTTCAAACGCGAATATGCGAAAGCTATTCGCCAGTTTGAAATGGTCCTGGAAATCGATCCACAGCTTACCTACGCGCGATATTATCTTGCGTCCGCGCTCGTTCACGCGGGCGATGCGCATTCGGCGATCCGCGAATTTGAAATGCTGGTCGAAGACGACCCGTTGCAGCAGGCGATCGCTCATCTCGGCTTCAGTTACGCCGAAGCGGGGAAGTTTGACGCGGCGAACGGCTGCCTGCGTGATCTGGACGAAATGGAGCAGTCCAGGTACATATCGCCGTACACAAGGGCGATCGTTCATTGCGGTCTCGGCGAAATCGATGAAGCTCTTGCGATGCTCGAACAGGGGCTTTACGAAAAAGCACCGTGGCTGGTTTGGCTTCGCATCGATCCGTTTCTGACACGCCTTTACGGCGAACCGCGTTTCGAGCGGCTGCTGGAAAAACTCGGCCTTCAATGATCTTGTCCAAAAACAAGATTCTCAATTCATTTAATCAATTCCAATAACATTTGTCGGTCGGCGGCGTGTTTGTCGCCCGGCACCGCGCACGTCGGAACGCCGTCAATTGCTGATGTTCCCGCACCATTATTCCCCAAAAAGCGTCTGGCACATCGGTTGAGATTTTTCGCTTGCAACTCTTGCGTTTACTTCTCTTGCGCTTGAGCAAAAACCAAAAGGAGTTACTATGCGAAAAATTTTCTTATTCACGCTATTGCTTTCCGTCTTTGCACTAGCCGCGATCGCGCAAACGACGACGGGGCGTCTGACCGGAACGGTTTCCGGGCCGGACGGCCTGCTGCCGAATGCAACGGTGGTCGCCCGCGACAGCAAAACCGGCAAAGAGATCACCGTCAACACAACCGAAGACGGAGCATTTCTGTTTTCTCAACTCGAGTTCGGGACCTATACGGTAACGATCACTTCGGCCGGATTCAAAACCTTTGTCGCCAACGAAGTCAAGATCGACGTCGGCCGCGACTACACGCTCAACCCGACCATGGAGTTGGGAAGCCTGGAAGAAAACGTGACCGTCACGGCGGGTGCGGACATCGTCACCGCGACGACCGCACAGGTCAGCAACACGGTAAGCCCGCAGCAGATACTTTCGCTGCCGCTCGTCACCCGCAATCCGCTGACGTTGACGGCGCTGCAGGCCGGCGTCGCACCGTCGGCGGCCAGCCCGTTCCAGAACACATCCATCAACGGCCTGCGCACGTCGCTGACCAACATCACGCGCGACGGCATCAACATTCAGGACGCGTTCATCCGCACCAATGCAACCGATTTCGCTCCGGGCCGTCCGTCGGTCGACGACACGGGCGAATTCACCATTTCGACCTCCAATCAGGAATCAGACCAGGGCTACGGCGGTGCCCAGATCCGTCTCGTAACGCCGCGTGGGACAAAAGATTTTCACGGAGCCTTGTTCGCCTACAACCGAAACTCCGAATTCGCGGCCAATACCTTTTTCGCGAACAAAGCGCGATTGGTACGTCCGTTCAGAAATCGCAACCAATTCGGCGGTAAAGTGTCCGGCCCGATGTGGCTTCCCGGTATCGGCGAAGGCACGCCGGTTTTTCACAAAGACAAAGGATTCTTTTTCTTTAATTATGAAGGCATCCGCGATCCGCTTTCGGGCCGTTTTAACCGAACGATCCTGACACCGCTCGCACGTGGTGGCGGATTTTCGTTCCTGCGGGATGTTGAAGGAGCACCAACGGCGATCTGTCCGCAAAGTGCGCGAAACACGGTTTGCACAATTCCTAATCTGCTGGCCTTCGCAAACACCGCGGGCCTTGCCGTGCCGACTACGATCGACCCGGTAATCCAGGCACGCATAATTTCGCTGCTTCCCACCCAGAGTAATTTTTCCGGCGGCGACAACCTGAACACGGCCGGATACACGCTGAACAGACAGCAGGACCAGACGCGTAACACTTACACAATGAGGTTCGATGTCGATGCGAGCGAGAAGGACAATTTCAATGCCGTGTACAGCTATGTCAACGAGATAAATCTGCGCCCCGACGCGGACGCGAACGGATTCTCGACGACGCCGGGTGTAATTCAGCAGTCGAAGAATAAAACATTTGCGGCGGCGTACCGGCGGATTCTTTCGTCGAACTTCATCAACGAAGTACGCGGCGGCCTTTTCACGAGCGAAGTGCCGTTTACTCGGACAGACGCGCTTCCGGCATTTCTGTTCGGTGCCGGAGCAACCGGTCTTTTGTCCAACCTGTTTCAGGCAGGAGCATTCCAGGGCGGTTCTGTCAGCAACCCTGAAAACAACTTCCTCAATCAGGGACGAAACACCAAGGCGTTCAATCTGCAGGATAATGCGGACCTGATATTGGGCAAACATTCAATCAGGTTCGGCGGCCAGCTTCAATACTTCAAGGTAAATTCCTACAACGACGGCGGCATAATACCGCGTGCCGTGATCGCGGCCGGCAACGGAACCCCGGCATTCCAGGCGTCGAATTTTACCGCTGCGGGCGGCATAAGCAATACGCAGCTTGCAACCGCAAACAATCTGTTGGCGTTGTTCGGCGGCCTTTACAACACGGGCGTTCAGACCTTTAACGTCGAAGATCAAGCGTCGGGCTTTAAGCAGGTACAGTCGTTCAGCCCTTACCGCTATTCGAACCACTCGCTTTACGTTTCGGACCGATGGGCGTTGGCCCGGGGACTGACATTGAACCTCGGCGTTCGATACGAACTTTTCCCGGCAATGAAGCTCGAAAATGGTTTGGCCCTTGAACCGGTGATCGCGGACCAGGACAATGTCGAAGCGTCCATTTTGACGCGTAACGGTGCCTTCAACTTTATCGGCGGAAACGCCGGGACCGACAAGGCGTACTACAAGACCGACTTCAATAATTTTGCGCCATCGGTCGGTGTTGCTTACACGCCGAGCTTCGATTCCGGAATCGGAAAATTCCTGTTCGGGACCGAAGGCCAAACCGTATTTCGCGGAGGCTACGGCCAGGCTTACGGCAACGATTCTATCGTTACATCGATCAACAATGCCGCTTCGGGAAACACGGGATTGGGCTCTTCGCAGATAACAGCCGTGAATCTGAACGGCCGTCTATCAGCGGGTGCACCGACAGTCGCCCCGCCGACATTCGTGACGCCGCCGATCTCTTACTTGCAGAACAACAACACCGGAAACTTTTTCGGCACGATCTTCGCGATCGACCCTGACATCGAAATACCCAAGATCGAACAGTACAGCTTCGGCGTCCAGCGGGAGCTGCCCGGAAACATGGCGCTAGAGGTCCGTTACGTCGGCAGCCGCAGCAAAAATCTAGTCCGCGGTGTCGACATCAATCAGATCGATATTTTCAACAACGGCTTTCTGGCCGACTTTAACCGGGCGAGGGCCAATTACAGCCTGTCGGTCGCAGCAAATCCCAATACTCCGTCAGCTCAGACACCATTCTGCGCCGGTATAACTACGGGCTGTGTGCCGCTTCAGATATTTCAGAGTGCTGTCGGCGCACCAGGCCGGCTGGGCGTGGCGCCGTTCGGGTCAGGAAGTGTAACCGGACGAATAAGCTTCGCAACCTTTGTGAACAACCTGACAAACGGCTCCCCCGCCGATCTGGCTCTGGCGTACATCAACAGCACCCTTAACCTGAACAATCATCCGTGTTCCGGGACTCGTCCCGCAGGAGCTCCTGTGTGTAACTCGGCGGCCGTGCCTTTCCTCAACATCCTGCCAAATCCTGCGGCGGGTGCCATCGACCTGATGGTGAACGACGCAAACTATAACTACAACTCGATCCAGATCGAGCTGCGTCGGCGTTTTTCACAAGGGCTCTATTTCCAGGCTAACTACACCTACGCAAAAAATCTGACAAACGCGATCGGCACAGGTGCCAATCTTTTCGAGCCTTACCTGGACAACAATCGAAAGGAGCTTGATTATCAGCGGGCCGATTTCGATATACCGCACGTCTTCAACCTGAACGGAATCTATCAGCTTCCGTTTGGAAGAGGGCGTATGTTCCTTGACCGCGGCGGCATCTCCGACATTCTGTTCGGCGGATGGGAGATGTCCGGCATCGTTCAGTGGACGTCAGGAAGCCCGATCACGTTCGTGGACAATCGCGGCACCGTCAATCGTACGGGACGCTCTGGGCGGCAAACGCCGCAAACGACGCTGAGCGGCGAAGAGATACGCGCCCTCGGCGGAGTTTTCGAACAGAACGGAACGTTCTATTTCTTCGACCCGTCGGCGTTGACTACGGCGTTCACTCAAAACGCACCGGGCCAAACCGGCAACACGCCGCGAGCGATCATCAATTCGCCGAAATTCTTCAATATCGACATGGCGTTGTTGAAGAACATCAGGTTCAGCGAATCGATGCGCATTCAGCTTCGTGCCGAGGCCTTCAACGTTCTGAACAATGTTAATTTCCAGCCGCCGGTGGCCGGTCAACTGCAAGTGATCACCGCCACCAACTTCGGACAGCTTACCGGAACAAGTCCCGCAAGGACGCTCCAGTTCGCTGCCAGGTTTGAATTCTAGAACCTGGAAGGTTGAAATCTTTTTTACGGCACCGCTTGTTTCGAGCGGTGCCTTTTTTTGAGGACGAATCAGACGCCGCGCGACCTTTCCGAAAGACCACGGTTTTTCCCTGATCTCAGGCAGCCCGCATCTGTTTCGTAAATGCAATTCTTGACAAGCGACGCAACAAGTGCGAAAATAGCTGATGAGGCGATAGCCGCATTTTCGCTGTTTGATAATTGAATCGCGCGTGTGATTTCAGAGGTTGCGTCGGCGATGATGTCAAAATTCGGTATCAGAGCCGTAAGTATCCTGATACCAAAGTTTAAGTCCGATTTCGTCTCATGCAGCTATATGTCCGATGGGTGTGAGACGAAATCGAGCTTAAATGTTACAAACAGGATGCTTAACCCGTCTCATTTTGTCCAAAAAAGTGAGACGGCTGCGGGATCGATTTCCGGCGACTAAAAAAAAGCGGCCGCCTTTCGACCGCCGCTTTTTCGGTAGCTCTGTCTTCCGCAAGTCAGGCAAGGTTTTTGATCTGCGAAACAAGCTCGACGCTCGCTTGCCAGTCGAGTTCTTCGCTTGAAACAATCTCAAGTCCGCTTGCCAGAAGTTCTTCGGGCGGCGGGAGCTGGCCGTTCCAGAACAGCAGAACACGCCAGTCAAACAGTGCGGCGGCGACGCTTATTTTTGTTATCCATTCGTGCCGCAGCGAGTAAGTTCCGTCCTTTTGCTTTATGCAATCCTTCGGACTGATAACAAAAATGCCGGCCTGGCATTGCTGCATCTCGCTTAATTCCGAGCTCGGCAGCAGGCCGTTATCGAAGTCTGAAAAATCGACGGAGCAGCTTTCGAAACCCGCCAGTGTCAGGAGCGAGTTGAGGTGTTCGACATCGGAATGCCGGCCACTGCTTGAAACGAGCACCTGGCGCACAATGCCGTTTTGCGATACGTGAGATCGGAGCGGAAATTCTTTCCTCGGCACGGCCGGCCGCGACTGAGCGATTGGTTCGTAATTTTCCGATAAAAACGCAGCGACCTGTTCCATATCGACCCGAAGCCGTGCGGGCTGGCCGCGTTTGCCGACAGTGGATGTGCCCAGCTCGCCCGCGTGGCAAAGACTGAAAAAACAAACCACGGCGGCTTCCATGTCCTGTGCGTTTCCGTTGTCACCACCGATCGTCGTTTTAATCCGCGACCAGTAACGCAGAACGTCGAGGTGCGTTGCGATATCCAGGCCTTCGTCGAATATGCATTGCAGGGCGATCTGGTACGCTGAAACGCGATGCAGAATGTCGCGATGCATCCGGCATTCGGGTTCGAGGGCGTCGGCAAGTTCCTGTCCGGCCGACGTGAGCGTTAGCCGGTCGTTTAATCGTTGAATGATTCCCCAAAACTCGTAAGCCGCAACCTTGCGGGCGTCGAATATCCGGCGCGGCTCGGCGTTCATTGCTTCGACGACGGTTACGCCGTTCGGACGTCTTCTAAGGAACCGGACAACCTCGCGAGCGTCGTTTGCGGTAGCAAGTATCGGAAGCGAACCGACGGGAGCGATCGGTTCGGCCTCCGCCAAGTCTTCGTCGATGATGGAATCGACATTATGAAAGTAGGAGCCGGAAACCGGCCGCAGCTTTACAGCCGGATCGTAATCGGGGCGAATTCGTGTTTGCAAAGCCATAACTTCATCGCTCCTTATTTACTCAATGACACCTGCAGCTTTCGGTCGATTGAAAATCGTTTCAACTTTGCGTGCAGGGTCGTCTTTTTTATCCCGAGCAGCTTTGCCGCGTAGGACTGATGTCCGTTCGTCAGATAAAGCGCGTGGCGTATCATGTCGATCTCGAACTTGTGCAGCTCTTCGTCCAGCTTGAAACCGGCACTGAAGTCGAATCGCTCTTTTTCATTCAGGCTCTCAACTTCAGATACCAGCTTTACCGCCAATTGTTTAAGAATGCCGATGCGGGGCGTAGAAGCCTGCCGCCACATCGACCGTGCTATGAATGCTTCGTTAGGTTTATTTCGTGTGGCCATAAATCTACTTCCTTAGTAAAAATTCAAATGTTCAATCGAACACTTAAATGATGCAGAAAATGGCACTTGGGTGTCTTTAATCGGCGGTTAATTGTTTTCAATTTTTATTGAACGTCTCGTCCCGCACGGACAGCGTTTTATCACTCTTAACCGCGAAATTCGTGACGAAACGTTATGTCAAATGTCGACGGCAGGGACGAGATGCTTGATCGGAGATTAGGAGGAAAGGAAGTATAAAAAAGAACGGGATCAAAGAGGGAAGCCATGACGGTTAACGACGGGAACAGAGATTGTCAGCGTTTGTAATTCAGAACGTGATTGGGCACGGTTATTCCGTCCGCAAGGCGACTATCCGCTATCGGCTCGTCGGTGGCGAGCCGTAAGGGCAGCACGCCGGCCCAGACGTTCATTGCATAATCCTCTTCATCGTCTTTCGGATCGCCGGTCCTTATTTTTGCCGATGCTTCGGTTATGGACAGCTTCAAGACGGATGTCGCTTTTAGCTCCAGCTCGGTCGGCCAACGCACTTCGGCCCAGCGTCCGGGAACAACATGCTCGGTAAAAGCTTCGAGCACCGCGTGCTTTTCTTTCGCATCCTCCACCAGATCAGCCTTGCCGAGAATGACGACCGACCGATAGTTCATCGAATGGTGAAATGCCGATCGAGCGAGCACAAGCCCGTCGATCAGCGTCACCGTCACACAAACATCGATTCCTTTAGCCAGATTTCGCAGCATCCGGCTGGCCGATGATCCGTGAATGTAAAGGTCGTCGCCGATCCGCGCATAACCGGTCGGGATGACATACGGCTGTCCGTCGACAGCAAATCCGACGTGGCAGATAAACGCATCGTCAAGAATGGCGTATATAATGTCGCGATCGTAACCGCCGCGATCCGGTAAGCGACGTAAGCGAGTACGTTCCGTGCGGGAAATTTCTTTGCTCATTTCATGACTATCATTGCACATTCCTGCGGGAAAGATGCATATACCAATTCCACTCAAATGTTCTGCCTTCGTCCGTCGAAAAGGCCTGGCTCCAGATCGGGTGATCGGGATCGGTTTTGTCCCATTGATAAAGGACCACTATTTCCTGTCCGTTGAACGTGTCCCGAGCGTAGAATTTTCCGACTCCGTTCTCGAACGAGCCAACGACAGGGTTTTGGTCGAGCACGCCGCAATTGCTGTCGGCCCAGTAGATGCTCCAGAGTCTCGTTTTCGGGTTAAACACGCGCACGGCCTCGCCCGCGAACGGTTTGCCGTCGATATCGGCCTCAAACGTTTCAAAGTTGCCGATGCCGTTCAGCGTTTTTCGCATATCCAGGACGGCGTCGAACTCCGCCCAGTCATCGCTGTTTGCCAGCCTGACTTTCAGCTTTCGGTTTTTTACATTCCAGATGCCCTGCAAAAAGTCGAAGTCATCCGGCGAAGACGATTGCGAAGGCTTGATTTCCATTGATTTTGCTGTGCTTGTTTGTGTCATATTTTCTCCATTCCGGCTTAAATGTTTACAACGTCATTGCTCGACCCCGGTTGGACCGCGGCCGACAGCCTTTCGCTTTAACGATTCTTTCGCTGGACGGCGGATATTTTTGCAGCAAGGCCGCGTTGCGTGGCGGCCGTTTTACCAGATCGCCGCCGCAATTCGGACAACATCCGCCGAGCTTTTCGATAACGCAGTCGATACAAAACGTGCATTCGAAAGAACAAATAAGGGCATTGTGTGAATCGGGTGGCAAGCTCTTGCCGCAGCATTCGCAAATAGGACGTAGTTCCAGCATCGTGATCGCTCCTGAAAGTTCTGATTTGTAGACTAGGTTAAAAGTGGTATATGTTAAATAGCCAATTCACGACTATCTATATAGACCATTATGAAACCTCGGACTTTTGCCTTTATCTCGCTCGATCCGGATAACGAGGCCGTGCCGCTGTATAAACAGATCTACGGTTCGATACGCGATTCAATACTCGGCGGCGAGCTTGAATCGCAAACACGTCTGCCGGCTTCGCGTACGCT
>CADEEU010000019.1:0-6001 GCA_902826385.1 uncultured Acidobacteriota bacterium
GCCTCGAACAAAAGCTCAGGCGAGATCGCACCCAGGGATGTAAAGGTTTTGATCACCTCGTCACGCACTTCCCGCATTTGCAGGTCGCGTTTCAAAGCATCGTTCTCGGCCCGAAGCCGCTCGGCCTCGGGGTCGGGTTGGTTGATTTCCGGTGGAGTCATCGCGGATGAATTTCCCGCCTCCGGCTCCGTTGATTGCGTCTGTATGTTGTTTTTCGTTTCCATACGGTGCCGAGATTACCCCGACGCCGCAGGCCTTCGATACAGCACTTTTGAAGGTGCGAACGATATGCACGATATGCATGAAATATCGCGGTTTGGATGGAATATCGTGGTTTGGACGATATGAACGAAATATCGCGGTTTGGATGATATGCACGAAATATCGCGGTTTGGATGATATGCACGATATGCAAGCCAAGCGGCCAGGACAGATCTGCGGCTATGCCGCTCTATTTGCGGCGAAGCTCTGCTTCGCCGAGCGGACCCTAAACTCGATGCGGCTATGCCGCCGCGCCTTTTGTCACGAGAAGCGGCGGCATAGCCGCAGACTTACTGAACGCTATCGGAAAAGCGTAGCTTTTCCGCAAACAGACGGGCAAAGCCCGAAGAAGCGAGTCGATCAACCACCTGTCACGTCATCCAGACTCTTAGCCCATTTCCAGAACGAATCTTCATAAACCAGCCAGCCTAAAATTGTCGGGCTATCGCCGACGGTTTCGAACATTCCTTCTTCGCACATCTTTATCAGGGTCTGCCGCGACAGAGGCGGAACGATGATCCGGTGCTTGCGAATCAGCCTTTCTACCTCGGAAAGCCGTATTTTTACCCTCGGCTGGTAATCCAACGTCTGTTTAGTTTTGTCTTTCTTGAAAAAGCCTTGCATATCGTTCATATCATTCCTATCGTGCATATCGTTCCTACCTTCCAAATCGACATTTATTTAGTAATGGTCTTGCACTAATCTGCCACTGACCGGCAAGCGGGCGAATCGCGAAGGCGAAATAAATTCGTTTTCTTATCGTCCGCCTGTTGCATTCTATCAAACGTATGTGTAATATACAAGAAGATGTTGCATGAACGAAACAAGGAGAGAACAGTGGCATTTACAGATTTTGACAAGTTAAGGGCGATCTCGATCGTCAACATTTTCGAGACCGGCCGCCCGTTCGGCGAGTACTCCGCGTTGGCGGTGCTCAATGACGGAGCGGGCATTTCATACGGCATCAGCCAGTTCACGCACCGCTCGGGTTCGCTGCTGGCGGTGGTTCTTCGTTACCTCTTATTAGGCGGTTTGGCTGGACGCACCGTCCTGGAAAAAAGTCTCGCGGTTTTGCGTTCGGCCTCCGTGTCGGCGATCGGCTCAGCCTCAAAAGACCCGCAGCTAAAAACCGCATTGCGTGCCGCCGCTGCCACGCCGCAGATGCGCGAGGCTCAGCATCACGTCGCGTACGCACGTTACATGCTGCCGGCGATCCGCGCATGCGCGGGTTCGGGTTTCACGCTGCCGCTTTCGCTGGCCGCTATCTATGACTCGATCAATCACGGCTCGTGGGAGATGGTGCGTGACATGGTCCGCCTTCCCGAACCTGCCGTGCGGACCGTCGGCTTTGAAAAGGCGTGGATAACTGCCTACGTAAAAGCGCGTCACAAATGGCTGCGCAGCATTCCGCGTCTCAGATCGACCTCGTACCGCACGACATTTTTTCTCGCGCAGATCGTTGCCGGAAACTGGCAATTGAATCTGCCCGTCACGGTCCACGGTTATTCGCTTTCTCTGAAAGATCTTCCGCCGACGAGCTTCGGCGAAACGGCCTCGGCGGCCGGGCAGTCGTCACAATCTGCTAATAGTCCTTCGACAAACCTGCCGGAACCTTCCATCACAGAACGCGAACGCGCGTTCCCCGTCCCGATCGACGTCCGGCCGCCGAGTACCGAAGATTCAAAAATGAGACGCGTCGGCAAGGAATTGGCCGACGCTCTCGAAAAGTACGACCGTATCGAATCGGCTGTCCGCAGCGGGTTCGCCCGGGCCGACGCGGCCAAGTCTTTATGGACGACCGTGGCCGGCACCGCGTGGCAAACACTGTGGGCGGTCGTCTCGTTTTTTATCGGCCTGCCGCGCGAGGTGTGGCTGGCCGTCGCGATCATCGCCACCGTGCTGATGATCATTTATCTATACCGGCAATTCACGCTCGGACGCATCCGCGAAATGCAGACGCTTCTATTTCTGACGCCGCCGGCGGAGCGGCCCGAAGACCTCCGTCCCAACCAACAATGAATGACGCAAAAAACATTTTCATCGCCTGGCTAAGTGCCGGTTCGCCGCTGCTGGCCGCCGCCGCATCCGAAACCGGCGTCACACTTCTCTCGGCTATCGTCCTGCCCGTGCTCTTTTTCGCGATCGGCAAAACAGTCGACGTGCTGCTCCAGATCTACCTCTCAGGCAGAAACACGAGCGGTAACGAGTGCGCCCCGCAAGCCGCATCCGTCCCAGCGATGTCAGAACCACCTGCGTCAGCGGGTGGTCGGTTCTTCGGCAGAAACACGAGCAGTAGCGAGTGTGCCCCTAAAGACAAATACGACCGAAGAACGGAGGGCACACGATGACCGTCCCAACCAAACTCTACCTCGCCGCGGTCGCAGCGATCTTGCTCATCGCTATTCTCGCTTCGCTCTGGTCGTCCCACCGGATCGCGAAGCTTGAAAACGAAACGGCCGCTGCAAAGATCGACGCTGAAAAAAGTGAGACGACAGGCCGCGAACTTGAACAACGCGCCGTCGAGTACAAACAAAAAATAGATTATTTGGAGGATTCGCTTTCGGCCCTGCGGCTGATCGCGTCACAACAGGATGAAGAACTCGAAGCTCTCAAAAATAATACTGGCGATGCTCGTCACAACGTCGGCCGTGCTCGCGCTGTCCAACGGATCGAAAGCACAACCGCCGAGCTCTGCACCAAACTCGCCGAGCTCGGCCATCCCTGTCAGAACCGGGAGCGGTAGCGACGGGGCTCTTGCTCCGTCTCAACAGGACGTCCGCGTGATCGTCAACGCCTGTGCCGCCGTTGCGGATGAACTAGGCGTCTCACGCAAACTCATCGACGCCCTCGAACGCGAAAACCGCGCTCTCAACGAACGGCTCGAGACCGCACGGCAAACCGAAACGCTTCTTAGAGAATTAAGTGAGACCCGCCGGTCCGAAAACGAAGCTTTACGTGCCGCCGTCACAGCCAAAAACGAAACCATAGCCGCCAAAGACGCGGCACTGGCAAAACAAGACGAACTCGTCGTCGAACTCAAACGCCGAAAATCATCACCCTGGAAACGCATCGGCGACATCCTGATCGGCGTCGCGATTTCGGCCGTATTGAAATGAACGCACTAAGACATGTTGTCGCCAACGGCGACCGATACTAAAGCCCAAGGTAAAGCCGCTCCGCGGCGAACCCTGGGACCGAAGAACACAAAACGCCGCTCGCTGAAGGGCGAGCAATCCAGACCAACAAACAGGATCGTTCGTCGCCTTCAGCGACGGCTTGGTCCGCTCAACATGACCTGGGGTTCCATTCGCTATCGCTCATTACACCCCAGGCTTTAATTTTTGTCGCCGTAGGCGTCCCAACAAAAACTATGAAAACAAATATCGAACACGCCATCGAAAACCTAAGAACAAACAACCGTCGCTACGCAAAATTCGAACGCTATTACAGCGGCATTCACGAACTGAGCTTTGCAACCGAGAAATTCGTGAACGCATTCGGGTCACAGTTTCGCGAATTCGCGATGAACCTCTGCCCGGCCGTCTGCGACGCGGTCAAGGATAAGCTAAAAATCACCGGCTTCGCCGTCGAACATCCGGGCAGAAACGCGAGTGTTAACGAGCGTGCAAACGGCGCGGACGACACGGCTTCATACATCGCTCGCATCTGGGACGCTAACCGCATGGATCTTCGCTCCGGCGAGATACATAAGGAAGCGCTCAAGAACGGCGACGCCTACGCAATCGTATGGCCGGATGCGAACGGCCGCGCGGCGATCTTCCCGAACAGCGCTTCAAACATCGCCGTCTCATACGACGAAGAAATGCCCGGCCGCATCGAAAGTGCCGCAAAGTTCTGGCGGACCGCCGACAAGCGAACCCGTCTCAACCTCTATTTCGCAGACCGCATCGAAAGATACGTCACGACAAAAGAAAGCGAAGGCCTTCTGCCCGAGGCCTCCGAGTTCGTCCATTTCGTTCAGAGTTCAAGCTTTAGCATGTCTCCGACTCACGCCGAAGATCACGCTGAAGCGAGCACTCTGAACAATCCCTACGGCATCGTCCCGGTTTTTCACTTCGCCAACAACGCCGATCTCGGAATGCCGGGCCGTTCGGAGCTTGAAGACGCGATTCCGATTCAGGACGGCCTTAACAAATCCGTCCTCGACATGCTGGTCGCGATGGAGTTTTCCGCATATCGCCAACGCTGGGCCGCGGGCATCGAGCTCGAGTACGACGGTGACGGCAAGGCAATCGCTCCGTTCAAGGCCGGAATCGATCACCTTTGGATCGCCCAGGACCCGAACTCGCGTTTCGGCGATTTTGAGACGGCCGCGCTCGATCAATTTCTAAAAGTAAAGGACAGCTTCCGCATCGACATCGCCAGCGTTACCGGCACGCCGCTCCACTACCTAATGCCCCACATGCGCGGCCAGCCCAGCGGCGAAACCCTCAAGAAAAGTGAGACCCGCTTTATCGCAAAGGTCCGCGACCGCCAGGAATCGTTCGGCCAAGTCTGGGCCGACCTGATGGAGTTCGCGCTAATGATCGAAGGCCACCACGACATCCATCTCAAAACCCGCTGGGAAGATCCGTCACCATCTTCGGACCGCGAACGGCTGGAGAATATTTTGTTGAAGAAGCAGATCGGACTTTCGGCCGAGAAAGCATTAGAAGAAGCTGGATACTGAATTTCACCACAGAGAGCACAGAGGGCACGGAGAATATTGCTCGGTGGTCTCTGTGTTCTCTGTGGTGAGTAATACCGGAAGGGTTCAAATTTTGTCTTGCAACACCGCCGATGTATTCTGTTCCTTATGCAAGCGCGTGAAAAATACAAGGTTGGACTGGTGCAGATGTCGATGGGCACCGACCTCGACGCAAACTTGAAAAAGGCGGTCGAGTTTGTTGAGGAGGCGGCGGGAAAAGGTGCGAAGATCGTCTGTTTGCCGGAGATGTTCCGGGCGCAGTATTTCTGTCAGAAAGAAGACGCCGATCTTTTCGATCTGGCCGAAAGGCTCGACGGGCCTTCGTCTCAGGCGTTGTCGAAAGTAGCCGACAAGACCGGTGCAACGATCATCGCCCCTATTTTCGAGCAGCGTGCACTCGGGCTTTATCACAACAGCCTGATCCTGATAAAACCGGGCGAGCCGATCGCCGGTGTTTACCGGAAAATGCACATCCCGGACGATCCGGCGTATTACGAAAAATTTTATTTCACTCCCGGCGATCTGGGCTTTAAGGCGTTCGATACCGATTACGGACGGATCGGGACGCTGATCTGCTGGGACCAATGGTACCCCGAAGGAGCGCGGCTCACTGCACTGCGCGGGGCCGAGGTACTTTTTTATCCGACTGCAATAGGGTGGCATCCATATGAAAAAGACACCTACGGAGCACAACAACAGGACGGCTGGCGAACCATTCAGCGTTCGCACGCTATCGCAAACGGCGTTTATGTTGCCGGCGTCAACCGCGTCGGACACGAGGTGTTCGTTCCCGACACGCCGGGCATCGAATTCTGGGGACACACGTTCCTCGCCGACCCTTTCGGCGTCATCATCGCCGAAGCCGAAGGCCAAACCGAACAGGTCGTCATAGGCGAAATCGACCCGGCCCGCATAGAAGAAGTCCGCCGCGGCTGGCCCTTTCTGCGTGATCGGCGGATAGACGCGTACTCGGATATCGAGAAACGATTTATTGATTAGTAATGACAGTTAAGCCTCATACTTTGTCCGGAA
>CADEEU010000019.1:6101-20958 GCA_902826385.1 uncultured Acidobacteriota bacterium
GTGGTTGAATGACAATGCGCCATCGACACATCAACACAACTGAATGGACGAGCGAGGCTATTTTCTCGGTTCTGGAACGCGGGGATCTTCCTGAATGGAAGAAACTTATGAAGGCGGCCCGGGCCGATGAGAAGCTGGCCGAAAAAATACGATCCATCGCCAGCCGCTATCCTGACGACGGCACATTCGTGCTTGCCTGTGCGCTTGTCAGAGAACGAAGAAGTAATTGATACTGAATGTCACCTAAGCAAGTCAAATCTTCCGTCCTGATGCCTGCCGAATGGGAGCCGCACGAAGCCACGTGGGTCGGCTGGCCGCACAATGCGTCGGACTGGCCGGGCAAGATCGCAGCGATACATTTTGTGTATGCCGAGATCGTGAAAAAGATCACGATGGGCGAGACGGCGCGCATCATCGTCAACGACGAAAGGCACGAAGCAAAAGCTCGCGGAATTTTGAAAAATGTCGGGGTCGACCCGACGGCGGTCGAATTCTTTCGCATCCCAACCGACCGCGGATGGACCCGCGACTTCGGGCCGATCTTTGTCAGAACCGCCAGTGTTAGCGGACGGCCAGTTTCACAGGAGATCGGCATTGCCGGTTTCAAATTCAACGCGTGGGCAAAATACGACGACTATAAGAAAGACACGAAGGTTGCCGAGAAACTCGCGAAGAAACTGAAGAAGGAATATCTGCCCGTAATGCACAACGGTAAACCGTTCGTCCTCGAAGGCGGAGCGATCGACGTAAACGGCCGCGGCACTTTGCTGACAACGGAAGAATGCCTGCTCGATGAAAAGGTACAGGTCCGCAATCCGGGCGTTTCGCGTAAGGAATACGAAACGGTGCTTCGTGAAAGTCTCGGTGCGACGAACGTCCTTTGGCTAAACAAAGGTATCGCCGGCGACGATACGCACGGTCACGTCGACGACCTGTGCCGCTTCGTTAATGAAACCACCGTCGTTCTCTGCCGCGAAGACGATCCAAACGACGCAAACTACAATTTACTCGAAGAAAACCGTGAGCGACTTGAGGGATTTAAACTGGAAAACGGCTCGAAGATTCAGACGGAATTTTTGCCCATGCCCGCGCCGCTTTATTATCGCGGCCAGCGGCTTCCAGCGAGTTATGCAAATTTCCTGATCACAAACGCCGCCGTCCTCGTGCCGACGTTCAACGATCCCAACGATCGAATAGCACTCGGCATCCTGAGCGAATTTTTCCCGAACCGAAAGGTAATCGGCATCCACGCCGTCGATCTAGTCTGGGGTTTGGGAACGTTGCACTGCCTGTCGCAGCAGCAGCCGATTTGAGTTCTTCTGGGAGGAACGGGAAATCGATTCGCCACATCCGAGTGTAAATTCGGTTATACTAGTTGCTATGTCGACAATGTCAAACCTTAAAGAGCTTGCGTTAAACCTTCCGGTTTCCGATCGAGCGTCGCTGGCGTCCATACTGCTTCGTTCTTTGCCGGAAGTCCTTAACGATCACGACGGCGGCGTCGCTGAGGCTCGCAGGCGGCGTGACGAATTGAACGCGAACCCTGAGATCGGCATTTCGCCGGAAGAACTTCGCAAACGTATTTCAGAAACGTTCGAGATATGAAGACAGTGCTGCACCCGCTCGTGCATGTTGATATCGCGGACGCGATGCAATTTTACGAGCAGGCGGGCGGAGCAAAACTAGCTGCCGACTTCTTCCACGAGTATGAAAGAACTCTGGAAAGGACTAATGAACGTCCGCTGTCGTTTCCAAGTTCAGACAAAATTCTGCGACGTGCGATGTTCGATCGGTTCCCGTTCCACATCCTTTTCAGCATCGAACCGACCCGTATTTTTGTCCTCGTCATCAGACACGAGCGGCGGGATCCGGACTTTGGTCTCGATCGGTAACACCGCCCTAGTTCAAATAGTCCGGTCTCTTTTCAGCGACATCGACCAGTGCATCGAATTTTGGCGACTCTTCCTCGAGCGTCCATACCTCAAACAACGCGGGAGGGCATTCCATGACGAACCGCGATGGTTTTTGCAGCACGGTTTGGCGGTTGTAATCGGTCAGCATCAGCGGGTAGGTGATGTAGAGATCGTCTTTCGCACGCGTGAGCGCAACGTACCAAAGTCGGCGTTCTTCCTCTTCGCTGTCGATCTCTTTCAGCGATCGCGGGCTTGGGAATTTTCCTTCGGCGGCCCAGATAATAAAGACGGCACTCCATTCCAATCCTTTCGCCTGATGCACGCTGGTCAGCGTCAGCAACTCGTCCTCATCGCCGCCTTCGATGACCTCTTCGCCGACCATCGCTTGCGGCTCTTTAAAACGTTCGGTCGAAAGCAGGGCGAGTTCGGAGAGGAAATCTTCGGTCGACGTATATCGGTTAGCGAATTGCGCCAACCCGCGCAGGTCTTCCATTCGTGCGTCGGCGTTCTCGTAGTTTTCCTGCATGTACTGCTCGTAGCCGTGTTCGAAAATAAGGTTTATCTGCTTCGAAGGATTACCACGGTTTTCCTGCGATGTGAGCAGTTCGAGCAGCACGACGAACGAACGCCACGTCGCCTTTTCACGAAGTTTCGGCATCGACCGCAAAACATCCATCGAGAGTGAAGCCGCCGATTCAGTTGGACTTGCCTCTTCAGCCGGCTGCAAAAGGCCCGCCGTACGATTCGGCACCGACGTAACGATTGCTTCGAACACGCGGTTCGCGGTCTTGTTCCCGATTCCGGGGATGAGCTTCAAGATCCGTTTCCAGGCCAGCTCATCGCGCGGATTGACGATGATCCGCAGGTACGAGATCACATCTTTAATATGCGCCTGCTCAAAAAAACGAACGCCGGATTGGACTCGGTAAGGAATGTTCCGTCGCGATAGCTCAAGCTGCAATTCGATCGAATGATAATGCGAACGATAGATAATGGCGATGTCCTCGAGGCTCGTGCCTTCATCACGCAATTCCAGAATTCGCGATGCGATAAACACCGACTGCTGCTCGACATCCGCACAAGGAACTAGCGCCGGTTTCAAGTCTTTTGATCGTTTTACAGCCTGCAAAACTTTCGGGAACTGCCGCCGGTTGTTCGCGATCGAAACATTTGCAAGGCCAAGAATGTCAGGCGTCGAACGATAGTTGGTCTCGAGCTTGAAAAGCTCGGCTTCCGGGTAGCGTTTTGGAAATTCGTAGATATTCGTAAACTCCGCGCCACGCCACGCAAAGATAGACTGTGCGTCATCGCCGACCACCATCACGTTGCGGTGCTTTACGGCCAGCAGGTCGATTATCTCGGCCTGCAGCCGATTGGTGTCCTGATATTCATCGACCAGAATATGCTGAAACTGTTCGGCATAAATCTCCGCGATTGCTGGTTTTTCGATCAGCAGCTTCTTAACGTTCAGCAGCAGATCGTCGTAATCCATCACGTTGCGTTCTTGCTTGCGAACCTGATAGATCGAATCGACCCGCACTATCTGCTGCGTAAGCGTTTCGAAATACGGATACTTTCCGACGATCACATTCTCAACCGGCAGTTCGGTATTATTGGCAAAACTGATTATGTCCTGCACGACGTCCGCTTTCGGAAAGCGTTTTGCGGTCGTGTCGATTGCTGCGTCTTCGATGCAAAGGTTGATCAAATCGCGGGCGTCTTCGGTGTCGAGAATGGAAAAGTTTGAGTCGTATCCGATGCTGGTCGCGTGGCGGCGCAACATCAGGTTGGCGATGCGGTGAAAGGTGCCGCCCCAAATGCGATGGACGTTTTGATTGCCGGTCAGCGATTCAACTCGGCGAAGCATTTCACGGCTTGCTCGATTGGTAAATGTGGCAAGGAGAATTCGTTGTGGGGAAACGCCCTGTTCGATTAAATAGGCGACGCGATACGTGATCGCCCGAGTCTTGCCCGTGCCCGCACCGGCAACCACCAGGGTAGCTTTGGGCTGGGCTGTTACAACATGGAACTGCTCTTCATTCAGTTCGCTCTTGTATCGGGTCAAACGTTCGGGAAGACTTCCCTGATCGCGCTTTAGAACGTAGCGTGCCACAGTTTCATTTATAACACGCTATGTCGTAAGTTGGAAAAGCACACCTCGCGTCTAGCGACGGATCCAGCGATAGATCACAAACGGAAGGCCGAAAAACACCACTGTGACGTTCACGGCCCAAATCCCAAACGGAATAAGAATTAGAGAAATCGTGGAACGCCGGACTTTCTTTTCCTGAACAACAAGACGCTGTCGCGATATAGGACCGCAGATACTACTCATACTACCCCTTACTTCCCTTTTTCGAAGTTACTGCCAAAACCTATATTCGACCACCAGAGCTTTTAGGATGCAAGGCGATCAAGCGGCCGCTTCCGTCTTACTTGTCCACATGCCAGCCAGCCTCTTTCTGCTTGCCATTTTTGCTTCAAAATCGGGCAGCGACCGGACGAGTTTTTCAAGATTCAGTAGGTAATCCGGCTCACGGAACATTCCACGTATTTCTTCCAGAAACGGTTCGATCTTGGCGTAAACGAAAACGTGTTCGGTGTTGGCGTCCAGGAATAATTTCCGGTCAATACCGTCGTTTAGCACAAGCGACGCGGCTGTATCCCAATACGATGTGACCATTCTAAAGTTGGCACTCGCCCGCTCGCCGTCGCGGTAAAGGGCGATGATATCCATGGCGGTTTCAGGCGCGAATTCGGAAAAATACCATTGTCTGGCGGCCCGCATCTGATCGTCCCGCCTGAGCTCGTATAGTTTCAGTATCGCCATAACGTCTTCCGGTTTACTCATTCGGTTTTCTCTCCTTGAATCATCCCGTTTCTGCCCCGTGTCTTAAAAGCGTGACCGAATTCGTGTCCGAATGTTCCTCGGCGGATTTTTTACAACTCTCGTCGCGGCAGATGTAATCACGCACGCCGATCATCGGGCTGTCGTACAACGTCCGGAAGGTCAGCAGTTCGTTCGATGATTCAGGCACCGCATCTATGCTATCTTTTCGACGTTCGTGGTGGCAAGAGATTGCAAAACACGCGATGACCGAATATATTTCTAGGGTGATGAGATTGACCGGCAGTCCGATCAAATATTCCCGGTTAGCGGCATGCGTTTTTGCCGTAATGGCGATGTGCGTGTCGGCCGTGGCCGCGTGCGCGTGTTCGCATCATCAGCCAAAGGTTGCCGCCGACCCGCCGTCATGTCATTCGTCGTCACACGCCGAAGTACCGGAAACCGAAACCGGCGAACTGGAACTTTCCGACAATTTCAACGCAGGTTGTAATTGTTTTGCCGTGTCTCCCGGTCCGGCGGTCTTTTCAAAATCCGAGACAAAAAAAGCGGTTCCCGAAAAGGCGGCCGAAGCAGAATCGGCCAAGATCGAACTTCGTAGAACGGAGCGGTTGATTTCGGCCTCGACTCCCAAAGTTGAGAAGCCGTTCTTCTTTGATCCCGGTCTCTTCCTTGCCTCCGGACCATCCCGCGCACCTCCGCGCCTGTAAAACGACAAGAGTAAATCGAATTGACCCTGCGAACCTTGTCCGCCGGGAATCGTCATGCTGTCAGTTAGCCGCACCCTAGCGTAACGGTCAGGCACTGGCGGAGTTTTACGACACGGAGAGAATTAAGTGAAAACCCTATTATTGTTATTATTTCTGGCCTTTTTTTCGGCCACGAGCGCATTTGCTCATACGGCATTTACGCTGATAAGCAGCGAAAGGAAAACCATAAAATCGGTCGATATTGCCTCGGTGGAGAAAAACCAAACCCGCGGAAAAAAGGACGGCTCAGTGCTGACATTCACCGAGAATGAGGTTCGGCTAGTGGTCGTTACAGGCCCCGAAGACGACATGCTTTCCTATCAAATCCAAGGCGTCCGCAATCCTACGCTGGCAGTCCCGACCGGGGCGTTGCTGAAGATTTTGTTCGTAAACATCGATGTGGACATGCGTCACGACATTCGGTTCGGGCATGTTATTCCGCCTTTCGAACTGGCAGTTGAGATCGAAAATACGGCCGGCTCAACCAAGCTTGCGGCCCGCGGTGAAGATGGAATTCTTCAGGCGGAAGAGATTGCTGTGAAGGCACAGTCGACCGGACAATATGTATATTTCTGTTCGGTTCGCGGCCACGCGAAAGGCGGGATGTGGGGGAACATCGCCGTAGGCGTAAAGCCCGGTGCAAATGTTAAACCGCCGGAAAAGACAGTGCATGTTCATTCGCCCGATGAAGAAAAAGATCGCGATCAACCGGCCGCTAAACCCGCGCCAACTCCGCATGATGACCATAAAACGCCTCAGCCCAAGCCTTCTCCGACACCGCACGATCACGACACGATGTCGAAACCGCAAGCCTTGCCGACGCCGCATGATCACGGAAATGTTGTGACGCCTCTCCCGACGCCGCATACTTCGCACGGCGCTATGGCAGGTCCCGGCCATTCGATGAAAATGTCATCGACAATCGACATCGCTGATCCGATGAATCGCGAAGGTTCCGGCACCTCGTGGCTGCCGGATTCTTCGCCGATGCATGCTTACACAAAAATGTACGGGGACGGCGGAATGTTGATGCTGATGGGCACCCAGTTTCTTCGTTACACGCAGGTTGGTTCCAGCCGTGACGTTTCCGCTGCCGGCAAGGGTGGTCGAAGCCGCTTTGATGCCCCGAATATGTTCATGGCGATGTACTCACGGCCGTTAACTAGTAAGTCGCAGCTCGGCCTGCGTGTTATGGCCAGTCTCGATCCTGCGATCGAACGCGGCTACGGCTATCCGCTGCTTTACCAATCTGGCGAACTGTACCGCGGTGAGCCGATCCACGATCGCCAGCATCCGCACGATCTTATTTCCGAGCTGGCCGCGTCCTATTCATACAGGACAGCGGAGAATCAATCGTTTTTTCTCTATGGCGGAATTGTCGGCGAACCCGCACTAGGTCCACCCATGTTTTTGCATCGCCCTTCTGGAATGAACAATCCCGACGCACCGATCGGGCACCACTGGCAGGACGCGTCGCACATAACATGGGGAGTGGTCACTGGCGGATATAACTTCGGCAAAGCAAAGATCGAGGCGAGCGTCTTTAACGGGACCGAGCCGGACGAAAATCGCTGGGCGTTCGACACGCTGCGCCTTAATTCGTTCAGCGCCAGATTTTCGTTTAATCCAACACCACAGTGGGCGTTCCAGATATCTCACGGCAACCTCAAAAAACCGGAGCGTGCCGAACCCGAGCTTGAAAACCTGCGCCGCACGACCGCTTCGGCGATGTACAACAAAAAGTTCGACGAAGACCGAAACTGGGCAAGCACTTTTATCTGGGGCCAGAACTATAAAGAGGGCGAATATACGAACTCGTTTCTGTTCGAAAGCGATTACACCTTCGGCAAAAATTCCGTCTTCGGCCGCGTCGAGCGCGTGCAGAAAGACGGCCATGAGCTTGTCCTTCCCGATGAAGACCCGGCACACGACGGCGTCTTCTGGGTCGGGGCATATTCGCTCGGCTACGTCCGCGACATCGTAAAAGACAAAGGGATGGATGTGGGCTTGGGCGGTATGTTCACCGTAAATTCAAATCCGCCCGCGTTGTCACCGTATTACGGCGGCACGACGCACGGCGGATGGCAGCTATTCGTCAGATTTCGACCCTCGAAAATGCGTCATTAACTATCAACTATTAACTGGACGACTATCAGCTGTTTTCTAAAATTTCAGTTGATAGTCTAATAGTTTCCAACCAATCGACAGTAAAATTACCGCTTGTTGCCGATCCGATCATAGGCGCCGACCTGGTTTGCAATTGAATCACCGCAAAGATACGATTAAATTCAAATGAATCGATAGTCAGCAGAGGATTTACACAATGAAATTTCCAGGCGGATTCGACATGCAGTCGATGATGAAACAGGCCCAGCAGATGCAGGAAGAGATGGGCAAAAAAATGAAGGAAACGGTCGTCGAAGCCTCGGCTGGCGGCAGTGCCGTTACCGTCAAAATGCGCGGCGATTTCGAGGTCGTTTCGCTCACCATCTCGCCCGATCTAGTCAAAGACGGCGACACCGAAATGATCCAGGACCTTACGGTTGCCGCCCTGAATGAAGCTCACCGAAAGGTCGAAGAAACACTCAAAGGCCAGCTTGGCGGGATACTTCCGCCCGGATTGATGTAAACAGTTTCTTTTTACAGGATGGACAGGATAACCAGGATTTCTTAATCCTATTCATCCTGTCCATCCTGTTAAAAACTACTTAAAAATGCTCGATTATTCGGAACCAGTCGCTCGCCTGATCGACGAATTCAAACGCCTGCCGGGCGTCGGGCATAAGTCTGCTCAGCGGCTGGCGTTTTATATTTTACGTCGGCCGAAAGCGGAGGTGGACAATTTTGTCGAGTCGTTATTGGAAGTTAAGGAAAAAATAGTTTTCTGCTCTGTCTGCAATAATTTGACCGACATCAACCCCTGTCTTTACTGCACGAATCCAAAACGCGACCGCTCGCTGATCTGCATCGTCGAGGAACCATACAATCTCGTCGCGGTTGAAAAGACCCGCTCGTATAGAGGTTTGTACCACATACTTCACGGCTCGCTTTCACCGATCCGCGGCATCGGGCCGGATGAGCTGATGCTGCCGAACCTGTTCCCTCGTCTAAAACCGGAGAATAACGACGGCGTCGAGGTCAAAGAGATTATCGTCGCCACCAACCCGACAACCGAAGGAGAGGCCACTGCAAATTACATCGCCCGTTTGCTAAAACCGCTCGGCGTATTCGTCAGCAGAATTGCGATGGGAATGCCCGTCGGCAGCGATCTTGAATACGTGGACGAAGTGACAATGGACAAGGCTCTGGCAAACCGCCACGAGATTTAGTCCCCGGTCGCTACCGCTACCGGTTCTGACAAGCAATGCCCGCAAACGTAAAAAGTCTTACTCTTCCCGACCTGATCCTAAACCGAAAAGGCACACCTGTCTTTCGGCTTGTTCTTGCTGCTTTCGGGATTGCGTTACGCCTTTTCTTTCGTCGAATCGAAACGGTGAATGCCGATGTTGTGCCTAACGGCACCGGTGTGATCTTCGTAATGAACCACCCGAACGGACTGGTCGATCCAGCCTTGGTTTTCGTCGCCTTGCCCCGAAAGATATCCTTTCTTGCGAAATCTACACTCTTCCGAATGCCCGTAATTTCTTTTCTGCTGCGGACGGTCGAGGCGTTGCCGCTGTACCGCAAGATCGACGCGGGCGAGGATGTATCGAAGAATCAAAAGACGTTTGAGCTTTGTCGCGAGCTGCTGAAAAAAGGCGGTTCGATCGCGTTGTTCCCTGAGGGTGTTTCGCATAACTCGCCAAAGCTTCTCCCGGCAAAAACGGGAGCGGCCCGCATCGCTCTCGGTGCCGTTTCTGTCGGCGATTCCGGCGAACCCATCGATCTGCGTGTTGTGCCGGTCGGACTTTATTACACAAGCAAAACTACCTTCCGCAGCGAGGCCCTTCTTCACTTTGGCGAACCTTTCAAGGTCGAGCCTGTTGAGCTGGATGCGGAAGGACAGCCGCCGCGAGATGCCGCCAAACATTTGACGGAGCAGATAGAGGCGGCTCTTCGTGACGTCACGCTAAACGCCGAATCGGAATCGGACCTTCACGCTGCTCGAATGGCGGAGGAAATCTTCGCATCGGTCGAGGAAAATGAGAATCTCGGGGAAAAGCTTGAATTCCTTAAAAAGTTCGTTGCCGGAGCGTCCGAAACAAATGGTGACGACGACAGTGCAGATCTTCGCCGAAGAGTAGTTGAGTACGATAAAAAACTAGACGAAAACGGAATCGAACCGGAGCACCTTTCGCTTGCGCAGTTCTCCCAGGGGTCCGTTATCAGGCAGGCTATTCTAATGAGCGCGCCGCTGATTTTGCTGTCACCGCTCGCAATCGTTGGAACTATTCTCCATTATCCTGCCTATCGTCTGAGCGGCTTTGTGGCAAAAAAAATGTCCCGCCACGGTGCTGACGATGTTACGTCAACCGTAAAGGTACTGGCCGGCATGGTCTTTATGCCTCTGACATGGCTGATCGCGGCTGGTGTGGTGTATTACTTTCTCGGCTGGAAAAGCTCGCTGCTCTCAATCCCACTGTCTATCGTTTGCGGCTACGTCGCGCTTCACACTTCCGAAGAGGTAGCCGAACTTCGCGGATGGGCAAAAGCCATCTGGCTGTTCCTAACCCGCCGCGAAGCTTTCTTAAGAATGTTCGTCGAACGCCGAGAACTTCAGCATGAATTGAGGGAGTTCGATTGAATTGAACAAAGAAATCCGTCTTTAAGAATCAATCTTTCTTCTTCTTTACTTAAGAATTTTCTGCGGTTAAGAACTCTTAGAATCTAACCTTTTCTTCCTCGGCCTCCGACGCGTTACGCGACGAACTCCATTCTCCTTCTGTCTCGTAAAAATTTACATCAAAGCTGAGCAGGCTTTTCACCGGGATTCCGTTGAACTCATTCGGAGCGTCCTCGAACTTGGCGATAGCACCACAGCCGATAACATCGGCGCCGATCTCTTTGCAAAGATCGAATGTTTCCTGCATCGCCTTGCCGGACCGCAGTATGTCATCGACGATTATCGCGGGATGCACGTCGCTTTCGCTCATGTACTGTCGGAACTGGCGTTTGCCTTCTTCCATCTCAGCCCAGTAGATCTGCTCGGCGCTCAACGCCTCGCGAACGCCGAAGGCGACCATGATTCCGCCCGGGCTGGGACTGATGATGGAAACTTTGGGCAGACGGCCGGCGATCGATTTTTCCATTCTGAACAAACGGCTTAGGCCGACCGACAGAATGCGGGCGTTGTCATAGAACCGGAAAGCGAGCGGCATCTGAAAATAGTGCGACGCGTGCTTGCCGTTTGGATACACGAAATGTCCCTTGCGGTAGGCACCCGTCTCCTGAAGGATGTGCATAACCGACTCGCTGCTTGGAATTAGATCGACCATTATTTGTCTCCTGAAGATTAATGAAGTTGTTATCTTAATCAGCGCCGTTGTTTTTTTCAAACTCGGCTTCCAGAACCGTTTCAATCAGGTACATTTGGCCTTGATTCATATTCGCGGGCAGTTCTCCCGACCGGAACCAGCCAAAGCCCTTTATTTCATCCGAGCCAATATCCAAGACGCCGTTCGCGGAAGCACGAAACAGGATTTCGACGTGCGAACCCAGTGTCCGGGCGCGGAACATCTTTAGATCGAACAATTCCAGGCCTGTTTCTTCACGCAGCTCCCGCCTGATGCCCTGTTCGGGCTGCTCGCCGTGATCGAGAAACCCACCGGGCAATCCCCAGCCCGAACTTGGGCGGATAACATGATCGAGCAGCAAAACCTCGCCTTTTTCATTTGTTATAATGGTCGCGGTCGATACCGTAAAACTCGCCTGCGTGGCCCGGACGATCGTCCTGCGAAGCCACCACGGCATTTTTTTCCAGACAACGGCCGCCCAATTTGGTATCATTTCTAATTAGCTGCTCGCAAAAATTTGATCTGCATTCCCCGGCAGACGTTTCTCGGTAATTTAGGAACCCACAAGCTCTTAACTGTTTTTAAGATATAAGCGAGACCCAGCCCGCAATCTCGTTCATTGGTTACATCTTAGCTTTACACAAAGGAATACGAATGAAAACAAGAACCGCCTGTTGTTTAGGTTTGCTCGCGGTGTGCGTTCTCGCACTCTGTTCGAACCCTGTTTTTGCACAGGAAACGAAATTGCGGCAAGACATTTCAAGATCATTGACGAATTTTGAGCTTACGCGGCCGGAAGCTTCGCGCTCGGAAGGAACAGTTGAAACTGTTCGCCTAAGGGCCGCGGGCCGCGACCTTGAATTGATCGTTTGGCGAAACGACATGTACACCGCGAATTATAAGGCTGAGAACACGGGTTACCTCGGCATGACCGAAATCGACCAGCCGCGGGCTAACACGTACCAGGGACGGATTGCGGGCGAGGTCGAATCCGAAGTCAGGCTGACGATAAACGAGGCCGAGATCGAGGGATTTTTCGACATCGGCCGTGAGCGATATTTTATCCAACCGGTTCAACGATTTTCCGATTCTGCCGTGACCGAACAACTTGTCGTTTATCAGGAAAACGACGTTCGTGAAAGCACGTCATTCTACTGTGCGGCCGACATGCCCGAACGCATCAAAGTGGGCGAATCGATAGTCGCCGACAGCGGCGGCGAAGATGCGATTCTCGCATCCCGAAATCTTGAAATAGCGACCGACGCCGATCTTCAGTACGTAACGATCCTCGGCGGCCCGACACAGGCCAACAGCAATATCACAAGCATCCTGAACATGGTCGAGGGAACGTACACCGGCGAACTCGATCTTGAAATAACGATCACGTACCAACACACGTGGAGCGCGGCCGATCCGTTCGGCGGCGCGAATTCAGGCGAGGTTCTGACGAACTTCATGTCGCATTGGAATTCCAGCTTTCCGCGCTCGACCTATCCCCGCGACACGGCACATTTGTTTTCGGGCAAGACTTACGTCCAATCGGCCGGTGTCGCGTTTGTCGGTTCGGTCTGTTACTTCCCCGACTTTGCCTACGGCGTCAGCGGATACGTCAGTTGGGCGCCGGGGAAATATTTGATCCCGGCACACGAGCTTGGCCACAATCTTGGGGCGGATCATGCCGAAGCGGCGCAGGGCTGCGGAAACACGATCATGAACGCGTTTCTCGGCAGCGGTGCGGTTTTGACGTTCTGCACGTTTTCCAGAAATCAGATCGGAACTTTTATCAGCCAGAACGGCAGCTGCCTCCTCAACGGCAGCGGCGGCCCGACGCCCACCCCGACTCCGACCGTCACACCAACTCCAACGGCCACACCTACTCCAACACCAACCGCCACGCCGACGCCGACCCCTACGCCGACTGCAACTCCTACACCGACGCCTACTCCAACACCGACTCCAAATCCGAACCTCCGCACGCGGTTCGATTTCGATGGTGATCGCAGGGCCGATCTCGTCGTCTTCAGGCCCTCCAACGGAACGTGGTATATGAACCTGTCGGGCGGCACGTTTTACCAGCAGGCGTTCGGTCAGAATGGCGACAAACCGGTTGCGGTCGATTATGACGGCGACGGAAAAAGCGATCCGGCCGTATTTCGTTCCGGTGTTTGGTTTCGAATAAACAGCGGGACATCGACCTACGAAGTCACTAATTTCGGCGTTGCCGGCGACATTCCGACGCCCGCCGATTACAACGGCGACGGACGTGCCGACACCGCGGTATTTCGCCCGTCGACCGGACAATGGTTCTGGCACCTCAGCCAGGGAGCCGGATTTTTTATTTTCAATTTCGGGGCAACCGGCGATGTGCCGATGCCCGGCGATTACGATGGCGACGGACGTGCGGACATAGCCGTTTGGCGGCCGTCGAACGGCAATTGGTATCGGCTGCACAGCAGCGGAACATTTGCCATAAACCAATTTGGTGCGAGTGGCGACGTTCCTGTTTCAGGTGATTTCGACGGCGACCAACGGACGGATTTTGCCGTCTGGCGGCCATCCGACAGGAACTGGTATATGCTTGGAAACAGCTTTACAATAACGACGTTCGGCGTGCCCGGAGACATTCCGTCACCGGCCGATTTCGATGGCGACGGAAAAACCGATATATCTATCTTCCGTCCGTCGAACGGCACGTGGTATCGGCTGAACAGCGGAAACAAAAGCTTCGTCATAATTCCGTACGGGGCAAACGGCGATGCCCCGGCTGCGTCGTTTTATTTGCAGTAGAGTCTTAAAAAGTTATTGACGCAAAATCGGCGTTTGGCGGCGTCCATTTAAGTATGACCAGAACGGCGTTCACGATCGTGTTTCTGTCTCTAACGGTTCTCTGTCTTTGTTCGCAGCTTTTTGCGCAAATCGAGGGAGGAGCCATTGCCGCCATTGACGAGCCTTCAGAGGGCGGCGGAGGCGGAGCCGCAACGGTTAAATCCCGAACATCTTCCGTGACGACAAGGTCCGCAAAGTCTGCGGAGTCTAAATCGCCAAAGCGCGCCGTCACGGTTTCGAGACCGGCTGCCGCACGGCCGAAGCCGCGACCTTGGGACGGTTTTGTCGTAGGCGATGAATATACCTTCATGAATTTCGAGGTGATTTCCGCCGAAAAACCTTATTACACGCGAGCCGCCAAGGAAGGCGGGGCATCAGGGTTGGTCCAGGTCGAGATATTGATTGAAACGAACGGCAGTGTAGTTAAAGCACGCGCACGAACCGGCAACAAACTCCTTCACCCCGAAGCCGAACGGGCCGCTCTTGCGTCAAAGTTCAACCGGTTCACTTTCGGCGGCAAACCCGCCCGGGCGATCGGGTTCCTGGTCTACCGTTTCGGATCGAGGGAGTCGGGAGCGAAACGCCCGTGCCTCCAGGACCGCAACGGGTTCAAATCGCCTCTTCGCCAATGGACTCCAATGCCGTTCGATTCGGATGCTTGGCTCTCCGGCGACCGCTGGCTCCGCGCCCGGATGCGACAAGACATCTTCGACACGCGTTTTCCAAACGGCAAATCGCGTTTGGAGGTTTCCAGTTGGTTCGGCCAGCCTGATGCGAAAAAAACGATCGACGGCCGCGAGGTTTGGTTCTACCACATCAACACCGGCGAAACCGACGACATCGACATGCTCGCGATCTCGTTCGACCCAAAAGGCAAAGCAATCACCGGCCTGTCGAAAAACGGAACCACCACAATGGGCGCCGTCTGCGGCAAGATCTTTCCACTCGACTCAAGCTCCTTTTAATTCCGCGCGATTCCCGATTTTGCAGCGAACCAGACAATAAGAAAAAGAACGAGTCGCAAAACTCGTTCTTTTTTAGTTCACGGGCAAATCGGGCCATAGCCCCTTT
>CADEEU010000020.1:0-11481 GCA_902826385.1 uncultured Acidobacteriota bacterium
GTTCGATGCCCGGTCGGTCTGCCGCTGCATTTTTTGCAAAAGGGCGTGTTTGGGGTCGGTTTCCGGAATCATACCGAGCAGCATTTGCGTATAGCTCGAAACGCCTGTGAGCGGCGTGTTTACCTCGTGAGCGACGCCCGCCGCAAGCAACCCGATGCTTGAAAGCTTTTCGCTTTGCTGCAGTGTTTCTTCGAGCTTGACGCGGGACGAAACGTTTTCGAGCACCACGATCGCTCCTGTCTGGGCGTTCGACACGGAACGCAGCGGGGCGACGGCAACATTCAGAATCAGCGAGCGGCCTTTCGTGTCCAGGGTGTGCAGCTTGTAGGCATTTCTGATCTCGGTCAGATGCCACCGCGATTTGCCGAGGATGTTGTTAAGATTTGCCGCAAATGCCTCATCGAAAACATTTTCGACCGTTTTGCCGATTGCCTGTTCGCGGCTCAGGCCGATCATGTCTTCAAACGTCGAGTTGCAGCGCGTGATCCGGCCTTCTTCATCAACGGCCAAAAGGCCGACGTTCACGGATTCAACGATCGATTCGTTGAACTCCTTCAGTAGGGCAAGCTCTTCGGTGTGGGCACGTTGTTCCTGGTAAAGCTTACTATTCTCGATAGCGACGGCGATGTAGCCTGAAACGGTGCGAAGTATCTCAAGATCTTCGGACGACAGCAGCGAACCATCGCGGCCGCGTCCAAGCCCGATAACGGCGACCATTTTCGATCTGACAACGCACGGAACGAAGTAGTGCAGCTCCTGACGGATCGGCCCGCGTCCGTTGCCGTTCGTCTCGGCCGGATCAGAATCGTGTATCTCAAACTCGTCCGCCCGGACAATTCCTTTTTCGGCGGATTTTTCGCGAATCATCTGCTTGAAGTCGGACGGGATCAGGTAAGCCTCGCTCAAGCCCGAAGATTTCGCGATTCGGTAGTGTCCGATCGCTTTTTGGTCTTCGACGAAAATCGCTACCTTCTGTACATCAAGCACTTCTATCAGCCGGGCGGTCAGCGACTCCATGAGAGGTTCCATGGCGGTCGTCGCTGAAAGAGTTCGGCCGAAATCGAGCAGGCCCTGCCGAAGGTCGTAACGTGTGCCGTAGAAAAAGCGGTCGGCACGTTCCTGCAGAAAATTCTTGAGCGGCTCGCTCAGCATCACGATCGCGGCCATTGCAACAATGGCGATCAGGGCACGGAGCGTGATCTCTGTTTTCGAAAGATCTTCGCCAATCGCGAGAAACACTAACCCAAGCGCGACGGCGCCGATCATCATCGCAATTGCGACGGTCGTCATCGCGTAAACCAAAGCCCGACGGACAACGACATCGACGTCCATCAGCCTGTAACGAACGACCGAGTGACCAAAGCTCAGAGGTATTAACGCAAGCGGCAGCGTTGTAATTGCGACCGTCAGCGTATCGTCCGGCAGATTTACAAACCCTTTCGCGATCTTAAATCCAAGGATCGGGATTACCGAGAAGATCGTGCCCCACATTGCCCATTTCAAACGCTGGCGAACGAGGGTTTGCTTGCTGTTCAGGAAACGCCAGATCAGAACGACGGCACCGGCGGTGATTCCGGCCACGAAATGGCCGACCAGGATTAGATTTAGCGTCGGGAATATCCTGTAAGATTCGGTTGCAGCCCTTAAACCGGATGCGACGGCATCGGGTAAAAGCTGTCCGAGCGAGAATACGAGCAAAAGCCCGGTGAGAATAGCGGCCGGTACATACAGTACATACGTCTTCCACGGCGAGGCGTCGAAAACCTCGCTCCTGACCGGGTAGCGGAGACAAAAATGAAGGAATAGCGGCGCGAAAAAGGCGAACGCAATATCGGCAAGCAGGTGTACCGCTAGATCGAAATCCTGTCCCGTATTGACCGGGCGATAAACGTGAAAAACGAAAGCTGTCAGGCAGATCGTCGCAAAATGCAGTACGAACGGTGAGCGGCTGCCTTGCTTGAACAGCACGAACACCCCGACACCCAGCCAGATAATGCCGACTATCGTCAAAAATACTATCGAAGCCGACCAGCGCGGCAGAGTGTCGATGTTCTTGAGGTCGGCGTAATAGAAATTATTTGTAAACGAATATGAGGGCTTTTGGTAGTAATACGTAAGGCTGCCGCCGACGCCGACCGAAGCCAGGTACATTTGAATGTCGTTGACGGATGCAACCTCGTCGAACGTTTCGCCGTCCAGGCTGATCGTGATCCGGTTGTCACCCACTTAGATGCCCTGTCGCGAAGCCGCAAACCCCGGCAAAACCCTCTCGGCGTATATGCCGTCGGCCCGTTGAACCCAAAGCACTCCGTCTGTTGGGGGCAGCTCACCGCCCGCCCGCTGAAGAAGGTTCAGTGCCCCGCCGGCGACGAATAACACCGTCACAACCAGCCAGATCAGGCTCCAACTTGTAAGCACCTTTCCCTTCATCGAAAATCGAGCGAACTTCGCCGAAAAACCAGACGCAAAACTTGTTCCAATGAAAACGGCTTAACCGCCGCAATTATCGACGCGATAGATGCTTGCGGAAACCGATAGAAAGCTGGAACAAACAAAGAGTGAACCGGACGTAAATTCAGATTTTCGCTCGACAATCCGAGAATTTGGAGAAGGTGAAAGGCGTCGGAACTGCTGCAAAAACAGGCGCTTTTGCACTTTTTCCACTTGGACGGACTGGATGCTTTAGAATCGGACCAAAATCCCGCCGCGAAGACCTCGTCTTTGTGACGCAAGCCTCAGCGTTCCCTCTTCGCCGACAACTCCAGTCGTGAACCCAAAAAGGTTCCGGGCGTCAACCACGGCCTCGGCGTGGAATGGCAGACCGAGCGTAGGCAGATTCTGCGTCACCAAAACGCTTAGTGAAGGATCGTAAATGGCCAGGCGGCCCTGAAATGGATCGATGGCAAAAACGGTAGCCTGCGGGGATAGGCGAAAGATAGTTTTAACGCTTGTGCCGGTCTTCAAATCGGCTTCGAACTGCCCAAAGAAAGTTTGGAAGACGTCGTTCTGAAAAAGCTCCGAGGGGTTAGACAGGGCGTCTGGAGAAAGCTTCTGCCCAAGCCCGACGCTGTAACCCGCGGCGGCACTGAACTTTCCATTTATCCTGCGGTTATAGACCAGCCTTAACCCTTGGGCTCCGCCCTGCTGATTTCCCGTAAACTGTTGAAAACCAGCCGTATCGAGGGTGTCGAACGGAATTTTGGACAAACCGACTCCACGCGAAAGCGTCGCGTCAAAAAAGACGTTCGCCTCAATGCTGGACTTATTATCAAGCACGCGTTCGATGCCGAATTCGAACCTGCGGCTCTTGTTCATTACAGGCTTGCCGTCCTGAACAACGAAATCCTGTATCGCGGCCGGTTCCCTGAACAATACCTGAGCGTCCTCAAGCTCGATCGCTTTTGCCCATGTACGTTCCTCGGTATGTGTGGTGTAAGCCGACCGAAAACGCGTTTTGGAGTCAATATCGAATTGAAGCCCGAGTCGCGGACTGATCGAAAAATCGTCGCCGGCTCCTACGAATTTCGAATAATCGAGGCCGAATACCAGAATTACGCCCTCGCGAACCTTCCATTCATCCGTAGCCTGAACCGATACCTGAGACAGGTCTTTATCGTTGCTATCGAGATCGAAAGAACCAAGGTTGGCGAATGATCCGATCAGCCTGACCTGATGCTGATCGTTTGGGCGGAACTTGAACTGAGTTTCCAGCCGCTGCGGCGCGCGTTTGCCGATGCCTGCCTGGCCGGCAAGAATGATTTCAGCATCGTCCGAAAGCGGCATCAGCGTAGCTATATTAACGCCTGAATACGCACCGCCTTCAGTACTTGCAAAATAAGTTTCTACAATGGTTTGGGAGCTTCGCGTAGATTTCTCGTCCTGTACTGCGTCCGCGTCGAGCGTTACCTCGACATTATCGGCGGCCGTCTCCGGTGTCACACCTTGAGAATTTTGATAGATCCCGCGGCTTATCTGTGCCGCCCTGATCGCCCACTTCGGGTTATTGCGGTCGAGCCGCTTTTCAGGAAGCGTATTGCCGCTGCCGGCACGCTCGAGCTTAAATCCATAGTTAAGCTGCGACGCTTTTCCCACCTCGATCTGATTTAGCGTTACGGGATTGAACCCTTCGGCGACCGCAAGCACGGTATAAGTGCCCGGAATGATTCGGGCCAAAAAGCTTCCATCAGCACCGGACCGGACCTGTTTCAACAACTTCGAGGTCCCGACACGAAAGATTGCGACCGTTGCGTCTGCGATCGGTCCGCCCGCCTGATCGCGAACGATTCCCTTGATCACGCCCAGGTTCGACTTGGCCGTGATCGCCGACGTACTGGCAGTCGCCGGAACCAAAGCAAGAACATTCGGTACCGCCGCCGCAAAAATGAGCAGAGAGGCAATCGAAGTTTTCTTTACCGAGGCTGCGATCATGTAATAAAGGAGGTTAATTCAGCGCGACCGTGTTCTAAAATCGGTCAAATCAAAATCTTTTTAGAACAACTCGACTATTTTGCTGATATTATGCAAACGTGTCAAGCATTAGGCGGATGCCCGGGTTAGCTGTTTCGATGCCTGAAGCTTGACAAAGTTTGCCCTTCGGCTAGAATTAAGACTCGCTTAGAGGATGGCCGTAAAGGCTGACGACCTGAGCGTTACTTTAGTTTTGGAGACGTGGCTGAGCGGCTGAAAGCGGCGGTTTGCTAAATCGTTAAGGGTCAAAAGCCCTTCACAGGTTCGAATCCTGTCGTCTCCGCCATTTAATTTTAGGTAAGCCGTTGAGCCATTAGGTTTGACGGCTTTCTTCGTTTGATCCAGATGCGTCGCACGATCATCATTTACGGCATCGCGATGGCCGCTTTGCTCGGTCTGTTGAAACTCGTTGAGTACAAATATTTTGTTCGCGATATTCCGCTCGAGTTTTACATCGGGGTCGTTGCGGTAATATTTACGTGCCTCGGTATATGGGCAGGTCTCAGGTTAACGCGTCCGCGAGTGATCGAAGTTGAGGTGAGCGGGCCGTTCGAGCGTGACGACCAGGCCGTCAAAAAGCTCGGCATCTCAAAGCGTGAGTTCGAGGTGCTTGAGCTTATTGCCGCTGGTTTATCCAATCAGAACATAGCCGACCGCCTTTTCGTCTCCACGTCCACCGTTAAAACACACGTCTCCAATGTCCTCGCAAAACTGGACGCCAGCCGCCGCACCGAGGCGATTGCCCGCGCCAAACAATTGCGTATAATTCCCTAGCACTTTCGGCTGAAAAAAGCGTTTTCAAGCGAAATCATCCTTTCGGCTGATGCGCGTTGAGGCGGAGTGTAGGTACATTTCCCCACATCATTGGAGGAAAACTAATATGACAAAAATTGTTTTGATATTCGGCTTGATCTCGGGTGCGATTTCGGCGGTCTTGATGTTGACACTGGTGAGCATCGTACAGACGGGAGCGGTCGATTTCGACAACGCTATGATGTGGGGCTACGCGACGATGATCATCGCGTTGTCGATGGTATTTTTCGGGATTAAGTCATATCGCGACAACAACGGCGGTCGGATCACATTCCTTAAGGGCCTGCAGGTTGGCATTCTGATCAGTCTAATCTCCGCGGTCTGTTATGCGGTGACTTGGGAGGTTTACAATCGCACCGGCGGACAGGAGTTCATGGAGAAATACACGACTTACTACCTAGACAAGATGAGAAAAAACGGTGCGTCCGACGCTGAGGTTGAAGGGGCACGCGTTCAGGGCGAGCAGTTCATGGAAATGTACAAAATTTTCTACATCCGTTTTGGAATGACTTTGATGGAAATACTGCCCGTCGGCGTCATCGTTACGCTCGTCAGCGCGGCCCTGCTCAGAAAGAAGGAACTAATGCCGTCGAAGGCATAGTTGGTGAGGATTACTTATATGAAAGGCAGGTCCGAAGACAAAAAATGGCTTTTGTACGCGGTCCCGGCCGCATTTGCGGCAGGTGTTGCCAACGTATTGCTCTTCTTCCTCTTTATGGTGGTTTATGGGCATGTCATCGATCCCGGGCACCCAGAAAGCTACTATCAGGAAGCCGCCGGTCGATTCGGCCCGTACGCAAGCATCGTTGGCGGAATCCCGATATTGTACCTCGTCGGTGTGCTCTTTCGACGGTTGCTGGGCGGCAATGCTGTCAAAGCGGGTATTGCCGCGTGGGCGATCTACATAGCGGTCGATATAGCTCTACTGGTCGCGGTAGGACAATTCACTTCGTTCCTTCCGCAAATTTCGGTCTCATTTGCGACGAAGTTGGCAGCCGTTTATTTCGGAGCAAGACTCCGGAAAATTCAAACAGATACGAAAGGAGAATTGATATGAACATCGTAAGGAATGTTCTAGCTGTAATTCTGGGATTTCTACTCGGAAGCGTCGTCAATATAGCAGTAATTGCGGCCGGCCACGCGATCATGCCGCCGCCGGCGGGGTTTGATGGGACGAGTATGGAAGGTGTCGCTTCGACAATACATCTGCTAAGGCCGATCGACTTCATTGTTCCGTTTCTGGCTCATGCTCTTGGGCCATTGGTCGGTGTGCTGGTCGCGATGTACATCGCCGCAAGCGGGCGAAAAGTCATTGCGATAATTCTCGCCTGCCTGTTCCTGTCAGGCGGCATCGCGGCGAACGTCATGATTCCGGCACCGATGTGGTATCGCATCGTCGATGTCGTGCTCGCGTACATCCCTATGGCCTTTCTCGGCTGGAAACTCAGCGGGAAAGATTAGGTTTTGCGTTATTTAGGCGACTGCGTGAAAATCAAAGATTATGACTACACGCGTTCGATTCGCGCCTTCGCCAACTGGTTATCTGCACGTCGGAGCGACCCGTTCGGCCCTTTTTAATTATCTTTATGCCCGCCAAAAAGGCGGGAAGTTTCTGCTGCGAATAGAGGACACGGACCTCGCTCGTTCCACCGACGAATCTACACGCTCGATCCTGGAAGGTCTGGAGTGGATCGGGCTTGCTCCGGATGAAGATGTCGTTTTCCAATCTGCCAACGCCGACAAACACCGCGTGACTGCCAGTAAGCTGCTTGCCGAGGGCAAAGCGTACCGTGATTTTACTCCGAAAGAGGCACCGACCGACTCGAGCGTAAAAGATGCGATCAAGGAACGCGCCCGAGCCCAAGGCGGCGAAAAGAACATGCGGGATAATCCGTACCGCGATCTTTCAACCGTCGAGAGCGACACCCGTGCCGGAAACGGGGAACCCTTTGCCATCCGCTTGAAAGTGCCTGAAACGGGCAAAACCGCATTCACGGACTGTGTCTTCGGTCTGCAGGAACGCGACTACGCCGAAACCGAGGATCTTGTCTTGCTCCGGTCTGACGGCCACCCGCTCTATAACCTTGCGGTCGTTTGCGATGACATCGAGATGCGAATCACCGACGTTATTCGCGGCCAGGACCACCTGACAAACACGCACAAACAGATCCTTATATACGAAGCCCTGGGCGTCACGCCGCCGAGGTTCGCTCATCTGCCGCTGATTCTCGCCCCCGGCGGCAAAAAGCTGATCAAACGGCTGCACGGCGAGATCGTCAGCCTCACAACCTATCGCGACGCTGGATTTCTGGCCGCCGCGTTTCGCAATTTTCTCGCCCTGATGGGCTGGTCGGCGAGCGAGGAGCGCGAGATCTATTCGCTTGAAGAGTTGATCGAAAAATTTTCGCTTGCCGGCGTGCACCGCTCAAGCGCTATCTTCAATTACGAGCCGAACAACCCCAAACGCTGGACTGACGACAAGCTGATCTGGATGAACGCCGAGTACATTCGCACAATGCCGCTTGCCGATCTGCTGCCGCACGTTAAAGCGGAGCTGAAAGCCGCGAAATTGTGGCGTGAAGAGTATGATGACAACGACGATCGTGACTGGTATGAACGTACCATCGATCTGATTCGTGCCCGGTTCTTTACGTTGAAAGATTTCTCGTCGCAAGGACGGGCTTATTTTAGTGAAGACTACGATTTCGATCCGGCGGCGATCGATAAGAATTTGACGAAGTTCCCGGACCTGCAAACCTGGCTGCCGGAACTGGCGATGCGGTTTGAACAAGAGTTCGGCCAGAAGAGCGCAGGCGGTTCTGACAAAACGTTCACCGAAGAAAATATCGAAACCGTCGTCAAAGCCTTTACCGAAGAAAAAGGCACAAAACTCGGCGTAATAATGAACGGGGCACGCACGCTGCTGACCGGCGTCGCGGTCGGCCCGTCGATGCTTTCGGTGTTCGAAGTGATCGGACTGGAAAAAACGCTGATGCGCCTGCGCAGCCAGGTAGCGTTTAATAGCTAAAACCGCACAGGAATTTTGAACGATTTGTGCGACCAAAGCGTAAACTACAAGCTGAATAAGATTTGGGAGAGTTACCGATGAAAAAGTTCGCATTTTTACTATCGTTAATAACGCTGGCGTTAACCGTTCCCGTCATTTCTCAAACTGCGGAAAAAGATGCGGTACGCGTGCCGCTTGAAAATTACATCAAAGGACATGAGACCGGCGACGGCGAGTATATGAAAAAGGCCTTTCACACGGAAGGCAATTTGATATTTATCCGCGACGGCAAGTACACAACGCGTTCGTTTGCCGATTATATCGCCGGATTCACCGGCAAGCCGGCGGCGGATGAAGGCAAGCGAAAACGTACGATCGAGGCGATCGACGTTGCCGGCAACGCGGCCGTCGCCAGGATCGTACTGGATTATCCGGCGGTGAAGTTCATCGATTACATGACGCTCCTCAAGATTGACGGCGAGTGGAAAATTGTAAACAAAACTTTCTACGCCGAACCGAAGCAACAGCCGCCCGCGAAAACACAGTGAATAAACGCGATATTATTTGGAAATTGGCCTACCTCGTCATCGCCGGCGGGGTTTTTATGATCGACCAGGCGACAAAGGCCTGGGCCGTTCGGCGGCTTTGTCCGTCGATGCGCTCCGACGAATGCTCTGATACGGTTGCCGTGATTCCGAGCTTTCTGAGTTTCGCTTTTGCAACGAATAGGGGCGTCGCATTCTCTATGCTGGACGATCACGGAAACGCCGGTCGCTGGGGGTTGTCGATAGTTGCCCTTGTTGCTGGAGCCCTTGTGCTTTATTTCTTCTGGCGAACGCCACGCAGCGATGACCGTATTCTCGGTGCTTTGGCATTACTGCTTGCGGGAATCGCGGGAAACGTGACGGACCGCATCCGTCTCGGGTTCGTAGTGGATTTTATCGACGTCCAATTCGGCTCATGGCATTACCCGACATTCAACGTCGCCGACATGGCGATCGTGACGGGTGCGGGATTGATGATCATCGATATATTTTTGAACAAGAAAAAGCAGACGGAAACGACTTCAAGTCCGCAATCCGCAGTCCGCAGTCCGCAGTCAAACAATGTACCCTGAAATTTTCCGCATCGGTGATTTTCCCGTGACCAGCTATGGTATTTGGCTGGCGGTTGGGATGCTCATTGCGTTGTTTGTGGCATCGCGGCTGGCGGCGCGCGACGGGTTGCCGCGTGAGCGGATATACGATCTTGGGCTTTGGACGCTATTGGGCGGGTTGGTCGGATCTAAGATCTTGATGTTTTTTGTCGAGGACACCGTGCAGGTTTTTTCGCTCGATTTTCTGCGTTCGGGCGGCGTTTATTACGGTGGTTTGATCGGCGGATTTTTGGCGGTTGCTATTCTGGTCCCGCTTTATAAACTGCCGTTTTGGAAGGTAGCTGATGCATTTGCTCCGGCGGTCGCGCTCGGGCAGGCGTTCGGGCGGCAGGGTTGTTTCGCCGCCGGCTGCTGCTGGGGCAAGCCGACCGATCTTTTCTGGGGCGTCCATTTCGGCGAGCAAGGCCACGAATACACCGGCGTCCCGATGTACGGCCCAAGCGGCGAAGACCTGTTCCTGCACCCGACGCAGCTTATCGAATCTTTCACAATGCTTGCGGTTTTTTGCCTGCTCGTCTGGCTGCACCGCCGCAAGAAGTTCGACGGGCAAGTGCTGATCGCCTACGGAATCATTTATTCGATCTTTCGCTTTTCGATCGAATTCATCCGCGACGACCCGCGCGGCGACCTGTTCGGACTGACCGCCGCCACAGGCCTTTCTACATCGCAGATTGTCAGCCTGTTCGTGGCCGTAGTCGCCGTCGTTTTTATGATCTGGCGGCTCCGCTCTGTGGCACGCAAGGACCCTTCCGTCGCCTAGCGGCAACGAACGAAATCCGTTTTCAGTTCTCAGTTCTAGTTTTCAGTTTGTCGGAAAGATTTTTCCTCCCAAAAACTGGCGCCTAAAAAGTCAAAACTGAAATGCCGCGGCTGACGCTAGTGCGGTAAGATTTCACCACATTGCAGATAGAAATAGATAAGATAATCATTAACACGGCCGATGCCGGAGCCCGGCTCGATGCCTTTCTAAGCGAACGGATCGACGGCTGGTCGCGTTCGCGGCTGCAAAAACTGATCGAGAACGGCGATGTGCTGGTCAATGAAAAAGAGGCCAAACCGTCGTACAGACTTCGGGAAAACGACGAGATCGACATCGACCTGACCGAAGAACCCGCCGCGAGATTTGAGCCCGAAGATATTCCGCTCAATATCGTTTTTGAAGACGAATACCTGGCCGTAATCAACAAACCCGCCGGCATGGTGGTTCACCCCGGAGCGGGAGTTTCAAGCGGCACGCTGGCGAATGCGATTGCGTGGCATTTTAGGTCAGAACCAACTGCGTTAGCGGGTGGCCGCGACTTGAAGCCTCCGGATGTTGATCTCAGACCGGGCGCCGCACGACCGGCTCACACAGGCGGTTCTGACAGAGTCGGCATCGTCCACCGCCTCGACAAAGATACCTCCGGCCTGATTGTCGTCGCCAAAGACGATCAAACTCACGAAGCCCTAGCCGAACAATTCCGCACCCGCAAGGTTTACAAATCATACGTCGCTCTCGTCCACGGCAGTCCGCGTGAGAACTCGGGCACAATTGATCGGCCCATAGCCCGCGACCGATGGCACCGAACGAAGATGACGGTCGCCGCCAATGGACGCCACGCTTTGAGCCTCTGGAAAGTGCGGCAACGGTTCGAAAAATTCGCACTGCTCGACGTCGAGATCAAAACCGGCCGGACCCATCAGATTCGCGTGCACCTTGCGTCAATCAATCACCCGGTTGTCGGAGATGAGACTTACAACGAAGGCCGTGATAACACTGTCGCCGACATGGAAGTAAAAAAGGCCGTCGAGAAACTAGACCGTTTCTTCCTCCACGCCGACAAACTCGCATTCACGCACCCGAAAACCGGCGAGCAGCTAAAGTTCGCTGCCGACCTGCCGACGGAGCTGAAAGAGTTTCTCGATCTGCTATGATTTGGGCGTACCTGTAGAAACAAAAGATCGGGGGCAAGCCGCCCCTCCCGACCTGCGAATGTATCAGCGTTCCGCAAGGGACCCCAACCTTCAACATATGCAAGCCGGGAATTGCCGGGTCAAC
>CADEEU010000020.1:11491-19269 GCA_902826385.1 uncultured Acidobacteriota bacterium
CACTTATGAAACCAACCTTCGCTTTGCTCCTGACCTTCTTATTTTGTCACCTGACGGCGGCCCAACCGCGCGACTACACCAGTTGGGTCAACCCCTTCATCGGCACCGGCGGCCACGGGCATACGTTTCCCGGAGCGACAATGCCGTTCGGCATGGTCCAGCTCTCCCCCGACACCCGCATCGACAACTGGGACGGCTCAAGCGGATATCACTATTCCGACGACATCATCTACGGCTTCTCGCACACGCATCTGTCAGGAACCGGCATCCCGGACGGGTGCGATATTTTGCTTCGGCCCTCGAATGAATGGCCTATCAGAACAAAATTCAGCAAGTTTTCTCACGACAATGAATTGGCCGAGCCAGGTTTCTATTCCGTTAGATTAGATGATGGGATTTTGGCCGAATTGACCTCAACGAGTCGTGTAGGTTTTCATCGTTACACGTTCCCGAAACAGGAGTCTGCATCGGTCACGCTTGACTTGTCATGGCGAGACAAGCTGATTGAATCAGATATACAGTTAGTCAGTCCTAAAAGAATCGCAGGCGTTCGTCGTTCGTCATCATGGGCGAAAGATCAGGCCGTCCATTTTGTAATTGAATTCTCAAAACCTTATCAACTCGGCGCAATGACAATTTTAGGGGGATCGGATAAGGCCGCTATAAATAGAAGCAAGAAAAAAATGGATGAAACTGGAGCAAAACTTCTTTTCGACCTAGCCCCTGATGAGAAATTGTTGGTTAAAGTCGCGATCTCGTATGTCTCAATCGAAGGCGCCCGCAAGAATCTCGAAGCTGAGCTTCCCGGCTGGGATTTCGACAAGGTCCGGGCCGACGCGAAGGCGGCGTGGAACAAGGAGCTTTCGAAGATCGAAGTCTCCGGCGGTACGCCCGAGCAGACGACCAATTTTTATACGGCGCTTTATCACACGATGATCCAGCCGAACGTCTTCAATGACGTTGACGGGCGGTACAAGGGACACGATGGGAAGATACATCAGCTTCCGGATTATGCGGCTCCATCGGCTAATGCAGCTCAGCCGCGCTATTTGCGGCGAAGCTCTGCTTCGCCGGCTGGCTCCAGAATTTCTTCAGGCGGCTCTGCCGCCGCTCCGGACGGGCGGCAGAGCCGCAGAAACATTTCTGAAACACAACGAAAAAGCACAGCTTTTCCGCAAATAGACGGGCAAAGCCCGAAAAATCCGCGATCCGAAGTCCAAAATCCGCAATCCCAATATACAGTCTTCTCCCTCTGGGACACGTTCCGGGCCGCTCATCCGCTTTACACGATCATCGACCAGAAACGCACGGTCGATTTTATCAACACCTTTATTCGCCAATACGAGCAGGGCGGGCGGCTGCCGGTTTGGGAATTGTGGGGTGAAGAGACCGACACGATGATCGGCTACCACGCCGTCTCGGTCATTGCCGATGCGATGGCTAAGGGCATCAAAGGCTTCGACTACGAAAAAGCCTACCGGGCCGCCAAACACTCCGCCGAACTCGACCACTTCGGCCTCGCCGCCTACAAAAAACGCGGCTACATCTCGATGGAGGACGAGAACGAATCGGTCTCGCGAACGCTTGAATATGCCTATAACGATTGGTGTATCGCACAGATGGCAATGATATTGCACAAGACGGATGACACATTTTACTATCAGAAAGAGGCTGATAAATTTCGCAGACGTGCCCGCTATTTCGAAAACGTATTCGACGCCAAGACCGGTTTCTTCCGAGCGAAAAAGAACGGCGGTTTTGTCGAGCCGTTTTCGCCGACCGAGGTCAATTTTGGCTTTACCGAGGGCAATTCCTGGCAGTACTCGTTCTTCGTACCGCACGACGTGACGCGGCTGATGGAGTTGATGGGCGGGCGTGAGAAGTTCGTTGCCAAGCTCGACGAGTTGTTTACCACCGATCAGAAATTATCCGGCCGCGAACAGGCCGACCTTACCGGACTGATCGGCCAATACGCCCACGGCAACGAGCCTTCGCATCACATCGCATATCTTTACAGCTATGCCCATGAACCCTGGAAAACGCAGAAGTATGTCCGCCGCATAATGGACGAATTCTACAAGAACGCGCCCAACGGCCTGATCGGCAACGAAGACTGCGGCCAAATGTCCGCGTGGTACATCATGAGCGCGGGCGGGTTTTATCCGGTGAATCCGGGCGATGGTGTCTATTCCTTCGGCACACCGCTCTTTCCCGAAATGACTTACCGGCTTGAGAACGGCAAGACATTCACCATTCGGGCAAAGGACGTTTCGTCGAAAAACATCTACATCCTCAACGCAAAACTGAACGGCGCGCCCTACAAGAAGGCTTACATAACGCACGATCAAATAATGCGCGGCGGCGTTCTGGAGTTTGCGATAATCGACAAGCCCGTCGAAACTGCGTTCAACGAATTTCCGGTTTCATCGATAAACGCCGAAACCGTTGCTGTGCCGGTCGTCACAGGGGAGCCGACATTCGCCGAAAAGACGAGCGTTAGGCTCTCCACGTTGACGCCGAATGCCAAGATGTACTACAGCATCGGCAACGACGTAAACCCTCCGAGCACAGCGTCAGCAAAGGTCTATACGGAACCGTTCTTTATCTCGGAAACGACCCGAGTTGTCGGAATGGCGACGAGCGCGGACGGTAAGAACGGCAGTAAGTGGTTCGATGCAACGTTTAGCAAAAGGCCAAATGATTGGACCGTCAAAGTCGTCTCCGGCTACAGCACGCAATACACCGGCGGCGGCGACAACGCTATAGTTGACGGCATTCGCGGCACGGTGAATTTTGCCAGCGGCGAATGGCAGGGCGTGCAGGGCAAGCCTTATGAGGCGGTGATCGACCTGCGGCGGGAAACCGGGATCAAGGAAGTAGGAGGCGGTTTTCTGCAGGTCGCCGGGCCGTGGATTTGGATGCCCGACCGGGTCGAGTTCGAAACTTCGAACGACGGTACCAATTTCACCCGCGTAGCCGAGATCAAACCCAACTTTCCGCAGCGTGAAATGACGCCGACCATCCGCGAATTCACTCAGCGCATAAATCCCATAAAGGTCCGCTACGTCCGCGTCCGCGCCTACAACTTCGGCAAAATCCCATCCTGGCACCTTGGTACAGGCGGCGACCCGTGGATATTTGTAGATGAGATAATAGTAAAGTAACCGGCTAACGCATTTGATTAAACGCAATCCGGGTCGACGCAACCGCAAATCTCTCGACAAAATCACAGTTTCGTGTAAGAATACTGGTTTGCCCGACGACAGAGTTTTTAGATTTATTTTAGGCAGGTATTATTATGTCGAACGATAACGAAGAATCTGGTCAGGAAACCCCTAAACCGACCATCACAATTGCGGAAAAGCCGGGTACCGATCCGGACGCCAAGGAAAAAGAAACGATAACCATCGCCGAAAAGCCAAAAAAGCCTTAAATTAGGCGGATGGTCGATATTTACTGGAGAGAAATTCAATTTTGATGTCAGAAGAAGCAGTGCAGCCGGCCGAAGCGGCCGAAGAAACGCCGACAATCACCATCGCCGAAAAACCGGCGGAAACCGAAGATGTCCATTACCAGGCTGTTGAAAAAGACGGTGCGGTAACTGCCATCTGGGAAATGCAGGGTCAAAAACACCTTCGCACGATCGATCCTCGTTCCGGAGAGGGCAAGCAGATCCTCGCCCTTTTTGAAACGGCGGCCTAAAAGTTTCGGCATAGAATACACACGAAACGGAGCTACAGGTGCTTGTGGCGCGAGTTTCGTGTTTTTTGCGCACAGACTTTCGACGTTTGACCAATCTCGCCGCCCGTTCAGGCCCCGAAAAGCGACCTTTATCCTATTTCGATCCCGACAGACTTCAAAAACCGGTCCGGCCGTTCGCCGCCAATCAAGGCAAAGATAAGGTCGTTCGGTATGGTTTCTAAGGTTTGATTCGTTTTAACGTTTTCCAATACAACTTCGCGTTCGTGAATCTCCGTTATCCCAACTCCAAAACGCAGGTCGATAATGCCGTTGTCGACACATTTGTAAAGCTGGACCTTATTTCCGAATTTCACGGTCGGGGCGAGATATGTGCGAACAAGTAGTGTGACGCGGTTTGCTTCGGCGGGCGTTCGGGGAACGATGGCCGTGCCTTCGCGCTTCATAGCCAGATCGACCGCCGCTTCGACCGCCGAGTTGCCGCCGCCGACAACGACGACGTTTTTGTTTCTAAACCGGGATGGGTCGTTGAGGCTGTAAAAAACCTTCGGTTCTGCGCCCACTTTCATGTCTTCGTTCGAAAGCCCGAGGCGATTCGGGGCCCCACGCAGGCCAACGGATAAAACGACACGGCTGGCCCGGTAAACGCACTCGGCCTTGTCGCTGAACCGCTCAGTGATTATTAAAAAGTGGTCGCCGTCCGATGCACGAGTCACCGACCGGCAGGATTCGAACTCATTTACGCGGACGCCTTTTTTATCGAGGGAGTTACTCCACGTTGTCAGTATTTTTTCTCGCTGGTCGCCCGGCCCCATGTCCGGCAGGCCGCCCTCCCATGCCTTCGTGTCCGGCTTGAAATAGATATATTTGCCGACCGGATAATTTTCTATGCTGGCGAGGCGGCGTTCCTGTTCGATGGCGATGTAAGAGAGTCCGGCGGCTTGAGCGGAAGCGGCGGCGGAAGCTCCGCCCGGGCCGACACCGATGATGGCGACATCGTATTCAGCGGAGCCTTGAGGTGGATTCGATTTCAAATCGTCGGCGATTTGTTCGATCACGTCGGCGCCTTCTTTAACCGCGTTCTTGATCAACGGCACGCCCGAGACGTCGCCGATTATGTAACATCCTTTGACATTGGTCTCGTACGTCGCACCGTCGCGAACGGGTGAAGGACGAGATACGATCGGCTTCGTTGTGTTGATAACGATGCAGGCTTTTGGATTCACCGGGCACTCGGCCTGACAAGCCGTGTCTTCCATGCAGAGATCAGGAGCAACCGCGACGGCCCGACCGTCGATGATGTCGAGTACATCGTGCGGACACGCATCCACGCACGCGTGGCATCCAATGCAGCGGTCGGAAAAGATTACAGGATGCGGAAATTCCGGACCACGGTATTTGTCCAAACCGAGTTCCGCAAGTTCCGCTTGATCGAGAAAGCGGACCGCTGACGGTGTCGGCGCCGTTCGCCCGTCTGCACTGAAAAAACCGAACGCCCGTGTCGAATCATGCAGAACGGCGACAAAAGCCGCAAAAGCAATAACGAGCGCAATACTCAACCAGCCATACCACGACAATCCGCCAATGGTGACGGCATCTACCGGCACAAACACACGGTTCAGCCACACAAGCAGCAGTCCGAGAGCGATGCAGATTATAAGGTTGAAGACCTTCATTGCACTTGTTTCTGCGAGATCTTTTTCTCCACCGATTCTTTACGCCGCCGCACGGCACCGTCCGTCAGGAATTCCTGCCACCGGTCCGCGCTGTACGGGTGCTGAACATGGCACGATATACAGTTAACGCCGTCGCCTGCGAAGCGTTGGTCGAGAACGTTCGATCCGGTTTGAGCGGTGTGACAAACGGAGCACGTTACACGCGGCGTCACGCGATCTACGGGATCGAAACTTTTATGACAGGTGGAGCACGACACCAGTCCTCGTGAATCTCCCGGCAAACCCTGTGGTGCTTTCAGACGCGCTACGTGCACCGAATGGAAATGACGGCTCAGTCTTGCCTGTTCGTCCGCGTCGCCGGTCGCCGACATGTTTATTTCCGGGATGGCGTCGGCCACTTCGCGATAAACGCCTTTCCATTTCCACGTTCCGTTCTCGGCTGGATATCCGTATGAGCCATCATGAGCGGTGCGGACCGCTTTGCCGTTGTAAGTGTTTTTGTTTGCGTCATTGTGACACTGACTACAGCTTTGAATCGAGGATGCCGTCATTTGAAAATCCGGTCCTTCGTGCTGCTTGTGACACGCGACGCAGGTGATGCCGGCGTCCTCGTGAGCCTTTGTGTTCGAGGGATGAAACCCGGACGCCTGGTGACATTTTATGCACGCATTCTCAACAGGTTCGTTCGGCGTGTGACATGTAGTGCAGGAGTTTGCATTCGGCGTATTCGCGATCAAGCTGTTCTCTATGTTCTGCACATGTGGATTTGCGAGCGGTTTTTCCGCATAAGCCTGTGGGTATTTCTTAAAAGCAAGGAATCCGAGCACGCCAAAGATCACTATCGTCCAAACAAAGATACCGATTCGCCACGGACGACGCAGATCGCCGGTCGGCTTCCAGTTTATCGCAGCCTTTCCCGGTTCTGGCTTCGCCGTGGGGCGAATCCGCGTGCCCCAATCCTCTTTCTCGCGGTTGCGTTTTTCCCAGAAAACCTTCAGAACGTCCGCCGTTGCCTGATTCACGCTTGCGGTTCGCGACGTAGAGCGGCGCTCGGCAATACCGGAAACAGCCGTGCCTTCGATCATCGGTTGAACTGTTAGTCCAAGTTCGCCGCCCGTACGCGAAACGACGATTGCAAACGGTCCGATCTGAATGATGTCACCATCCGACAAAACATCCGTACTTTGTGAAGCAAGTTGCCGTCCGTTTAGCGTGAGAACATTCGACGACGAAAGATTGATAAGAAAATATGTCGAATCGAGAAAGTTTATACCGGCATGTATGCGCGACACGGCAAGGTGGTCCAGAACAATATCGCCGCTTTTTAAACGGCCGATCAGAAGCGCGTCCTTTTCAACCGCGAGAGGAGCGACTCCTGTAGCCGAATAGGTGATTCTGAATTTTCCGTTCTGGGCCATTCTTCGCTCGTTCACCTAACCGGTGGCGCAGCCGCCCGGTTTAGTTTCGCAGTGTCGGAAGACGGCAAGCCGGTTGACAACTCTCAACACTTATTTGCTTCCGAAGTACAAAACCTGCGCGATATGCAGTACCAACAGCACCAGCATTATCGAAGTAAATAACACGTGCGGCGGCAGCCAAACTTTTAACATCTGGTGCAGATAGATCAGTGCATCTATACGACGGAGAGTTGCGGCGTTTTCAACCGACTCCATTAGCCTTGCCTCCTCGGACCGCGACATATTTTCCGCAGTTTTACGAAACTGCTGCCGGGCGTCGGCGAGCATTGTGTTCAAATCCTCTCGTCGCAAATATTGCCTTGCAAGATAGCCCAGGCCCAGAAAGCGGCGGCGGATGGATTTACTTATCACTCGAAGCTGTTCGGTCTGCCCGGTGCGTTCGCCCGCTCGTATCAACTGTGCACGCAGTTCGGTCCGGCGGGCTTCGAGGTCTTCTACAAGCAGCGGCTCGCGTTCGATGCGTGTCATAAAACGCGGGACGATCAGGTAACACAAAGCACCGAAAATGCCGGTGGCTATCGTCAGGTCAAAAGCGATCATCAACGCCGTAGTCAGCAACCCGCCGGAGCTTGTTCCGCCGTGAACTAAAACGACCGCGGCGGCCAGAACGCCGATGTAAATGTGCGAAAGCATCCAGTACCGCAAAGCTCCTGCCCGCCGGCGATAGATCTGCTTTCGAACCGGGTAAATCATCACCCAAACGATTCCGGCGAGGCCAGCCCAGCCGGTTATCCAACGCATCGTCCATCCAGAGCCGTCGGCCAGCGGTACGTCCTGCGAAAACCGATAAGTCGCCCAAAGCGCGGCAACGCTGCCAACGATCACGATCAACCATCCGAAAACATGCCACAGCATCGCACTGAGATCGAACTTGTGAATGTTGACGCCGATGGCATGCGTCTTGGTACGCTCGAAAACGCCGAAG
>CADEEU010000021.1 GCA_902826385.1 uncultured Acidobacteriota bacterium
GACCTCGTTTCTCGGGAAAGGAGACTGCGTGGGCGTCGACCCCCGTGGCGTAGGCGAGCTGCTGCCGTTGGTATTTGTATTGGTATCGAGCGACGCAACGTAAACAAAAAAAGCCGCAAATCCGCCGCCGCAAACTAAGACCAGAACACCAAGAATCCCCAGGACCCATATCCAGGCCTTTGACGATTTTTTCGCCGGCTGCATCGAGTACTGGCCCTGGTTGCCGAAAGAAGACTGTACGCCCTGTTGATTCGATGGGCTAGGGTCGGTGAACCGCGGCTGATTCATCATCACGGTTTCGGGCAGTTTGTCCGCAGCCAACGTCAAAACCGAGCCGTCATCGAGACAAAAGTTCAAGCCGTCATCGTTATACGTTTTTCTACAGGTCGGGCAGATCTTCATCGTCTCGGTTCCCTTAAAGCAGCGCTAACTCAAACGAAGTCATTATACGCATTTAGGTGCCGAAACGCGACTAATCAAGGCTGAAGCCGCAACGGCCGCAGAATTTGATGTGAGGCGGGTAAGAGCCGTTGCAGCGGCGGCAAATTCGTTCGGCCTGCTGAGGAATATTCGCAGAACGATTCGTTACAAATCCGACCGGTTGACTTGAATTTAGCGGCGCCGTTGTGCCAATGCTAAGGCCGCATCGGCCGCAAAAACGTGAGTGTTCCGGCAACAGATTTGCACATCGCGGGCACGGAAACGAATTTGGCGACTCTCCGGGACTAACGAGCACAAACGACCTGTTGCCGCAGCGTCCGCAGAATTTAACGCCTTCAGCAAATCGCGAATTGCAGTTTGAACAGGCGACGATTCCGGGCATCACGCTGGAATGGATGCCGCTGCTGCTGCTTCCCTGTGACGGCGACGGATTGCTTCCCTGTTCCGATCTAGCTCTCAGATGCGCCTGGATAACCTGTTCACTTGCGCCCTCGCGAATTTCGATGAGCCGCTCGTCGTCACGCTCGCCGGCCTTCGACACGCGAAGAATGTGCTGGCCCGGCGGAATGTTGCCAAGAACGACGCGTCCTGAACTGCCGACACTGGCCTTGCGCTCGTCGTCGACGTAAACCTCGGCCCCGACCGGAGCAAGAATTATCAGCCGCGTCCCGCCGGAGCGTTTTGCTTCTTCTACGTCAGCCCCGGCCTGCTCAAGATCGGATATCCATTCGGCAACCGTCGCCTGTCGCTTATGCGGCTCGATCTCAAGCGAACGCATGATCACTTGTTCTACATCGGCGGGAATGTCCGATCGGATCGACGAAAGCGGCGGGGCCTGGTGCATGATCTTTTGCATCACAAGCTGCATCATGTCGCCCGAAAAAGGCGTTTTGCCGCCGAGCATGAGGTAGGCGATCGTGCCTAGAGCGTAGACATCCGCCCGAACATCGACGCCCATCTCGGGCTGCATTTGTTCAGGCGACATAAATTCAGGTGTGCCGATAATGCCGCGGGAGGATGGCGTTGCGTTCGAGCTAAAATCCGTAACGGTTTGATTGATAATTTTCGCCAGACCGAAATCGCCGACCTTTATGAACCCGTCGCCGGTCTTTCCTTTTTGTAAAAGAAAGATGTTGGCGGGTTTCAGATCGCGATGAAGAATGTTTATATCGTGGGCCGCATCGACGCCGTCCGCTATCTGACGAAGCAGGCCGACCGCGCGTTTTACCGGCAGTGTGCCCTCGCGGCGAAGCAGCTTATGCAGCGTTTCACCTTCGACATACTCCATCACAAGGTAAAATATGCCGTCAGTGGTTTCGCCGAAATCCGTCACACTTACCGTATTCGGATGTTGGATCGACGCGGCGGCCTGTGCCTCGCGTTCGAATCGGGCGATAGCCTCGCCTTCCTGCAGGTCCTCGCTGCTCAGAATGTCCTGCCGGACGGTCTTGATGGCCACATTGCGCGACGAGAATTTAGTGTCACGGGCAAGATACACCTGTCCCATAGCACCGCGGCCCAACCGCCTCGACAAAAAATAACGTCCCGCCAAAAGCTGCTCTCCGGGCAGCGAGAGCCGCGTTGCCGTCTGATCGTTCGGACACTCCGCGACGGCGTCCGGGTAACACGTTTCACATTTCGGACACTCTTTCATCCCGATCTATTCTGAACGAATTCAAAAAAAGAACCAAACCCTGAACGCCCGAGGTCAGGAGTTTTTGCAGACCGTATTTTTTGTTGCTATACTTTCAAGGTTTTTGGGTCGATAGCTCAGTCGGTAGAGCAGCGGACTCTTAATCCGCGGGTCGCAGGTTCGATCCCTGCTCGGCCTACCAAATTTAAGATGAGGCGTATGAATTCTCTGTTCATACGCCTCTATTTTGCCGGGAGTCTAGGGATAGTTGGGCAACGGGCCGTCACCATCCGGTAAAGTTTGACAAGCAAACTGAGTGGCCATTTTCCACCGAGTTACATCAAACATCGGTTTAAAATTTAGTTCAAGAGCTTCCTCAAGCGTTTCAAACGATCGTCGATTTTCTTCCTCAACGGCATCGGCCTCCGGCGTTCCATTTAGGTACAATTCGGCCTCACGTAATGCACCTATTAGGCCACAGTGCTTCCATCGTGGCTCATACCCAAGGTACTCGACGCCAAAACGCCCTGTCGCAGTCATAACCTGATAAATCATTGGCATGTGGTCGTTATTATTCTTAGCTTGAGTTCCGATAGAGATAGTAAACGGTCCATCAGCCTTGTTTAACTGTTCGTGAAGCTGAACGCTCAGAGCACCCTGCCGGTACACCGTGGCGCGGACAACGACTCCTGTGTCCTTATTATCGCAGGTTAAATCGGCTCCGAGAATCTTTCCGATTGGCCTTATCTCATCAGGTTTCGTTCCTGAACGGTCGTATATTTTCGCGTGAACGGAACTTAATTTGGCAGTGTAGAATTTTGCATTCGTCAGTACGAGTTTTGCGGACATGTGCGACTTGCCATTTGGCCTTGGCGTCATCGCACCAGAGTGTAGGGTCTTGAGGTCGACCAAATGAGCACAGTCTTCATCGTCAGTCGGAGTTCCTTTAGTGTAGAACTCTCCCATTCCCAAAGAATGTGTTCGATATACTTCTATCAGGGCTTTGTCATTTTCAACGAGTCTGAGGATTTTGTATGGCCTACATGACGAACGCTTAAAAATGAGAAGTTCCAACGGATCATGTTCGTGTTCGATAAAACCCACCTCGACATCATTTCTGACGCGATTTGTACAGAGGACTGAGAGTCCGTCGATAAAGACTCTCGCCGTCGCAGTATGGTGATCGGGTGGTATCGTTGTTGTCGGTCGTGAAAAAGGCATTGGTGCAGCAGCTCTAACCTCGGTATCTTCAACATGTCTTTCGTCGTGGGTTTCTAATTTCATGTTTTAGTCTCCATGTCTATTAAATTTGATAAGGCCTGCCGATTGTTATTAACCCCGCCCAGTAATAAGGTTCGTTGGTTTCGTTCGAATTTGTTAAAAGTGAGCTTTGAATACTTCTTAAAGCAACGGCGGGATCGCGTTTGCGGATTGTTCGTTCCGCATGAAAACGAGCCATCAACTCAGCGGTTGTCTTTGAGTCGACCGGCCACTGGCTTCCGATTACCATCGGCACACCCGCAGCGAGAAATGCCCGGGCGGCGCCGATCATGCCTTCGCCGGCGTAGTAGGTTTCGACGCCGGAGTCGCAGGCAGAAAGGACCACAAGCTTTGGTCGGAGGCTTTGTCGCTTCAGAACGTCGGACATTTTTATCTCACCGTCCGCCAGCAGCAGCTTTGATTCTTCGGGTTTTTTTCTGTTTGCGACGTAGTGGCCGGCGAAGTGAAAAATGTCCGAATTTTCGAGTCCGTGCCAGAAAGATTCGCGAGTCGCAAACTGGCCGGTTAGGGCCTTGCCGTCGTAGAGGTCGGCGATCGCCTTCACTTCCCGCTCCGCATCGGGGATGTCACCCAGGCCTGGATTTTCATCGCGGTCAAAAGAGGTGGCACCGATGCCTGCGAATCTCTCATTGCCCTGCTCGTGTTCCGATCTTCCGTGTCGGCTGACGAACCCGGCGCTCGGCGAATAAACCAGCGCAAAGTCCTCGACCAAAAACTTTCCGCTTTCTTCAGACCGAAGGGCGGCAAACGGCAATCTGAACAGCGCCTTGTCGGGCACGATACAGATGACCTTCCGGCCATCCAGAAAGCTTCTGACCGGAGCAATCAACTTAATATAAAGCTCGTTTGAAATTTCTTTCGAGTACCGGCGAGAGAGAATTGTTTGGGTATATGCCCGCACTCGTTCATCGATCTCGGACTGAGAAATTTGAATTTCGGCTACGTCTATTCCTTCTACCGAGACGGCCCAGACGAGCGTCTTGTCCGGTAGAACTACGTAGTAGAGAAAGGTCGTATCAGACGAGACAGATTCCTGCACAGCCTTGAGCGACGTGGGTTGGGTCCCGGATTGCTCCAGCCTAGCGAGGAGCGAGCGAGCGCGAGAGTTTTCGACGTAACTGAAAGCCAGGTCGGGATCCTTTAGATTGTCGAACGCATATTGGGCCGCAATGTCGTAAACGGTTTGCTCACGGTCAAAGAAAATATTGCGGTCTGCCTCATCCGCGATCAGATTTCGGTTCTTTTCGAATATTTCGATGACCTCAGCCATCTCAAGCGAAACATCGTCGCGTCGGTCGAGGTCGATATAGCACTGCAGCCGGCCTTTTCTGGCTTCATATAGCGAGACCTTAAACTGTGTTGGCTCGTAATAATCGATAACGCGGTCGTAGTTCCGCAGAGCGTCCGGACAATTCTTCATTTCCCGCTGCAGGTTCGCAAACTGAAGGCGTGTCATCGCGTCTTGCAGCTCACGCATCTGCCGGTTATCGAACTGCTCGCCGATGCGGAAACAATCGTCAAAGGCGATGAGGGCCGCATCGTAGCGGCCCTGTCTTGCATAGGTATTTGCGATGTTGAAATATGCCGTGTGCGACATCCATTGGTCATTTAAGATGTCGCGAGCAATAACGAGCTGCTCACTTGCGGCCGCAGCAGCTGCCGAAAAGTAACCAAACCCGTAGAAACCCTGCGATGCAAAAAGCAGATTCCGAGATCTTTCGCGATTGCCCTGCGAGTATTTCGGACGATAGGAAAGATTGCTTTCTATCATCGATAAAGTCTCGTTCTCGTTACCCAAAAGATAATATTGATGCGTTAGCTGATTTATCAATCTTTGCGCGTTGTAAGAATCGGCCGTATCTGTCGCCGAAGACAGCGACTCGCGGTTAAATCCGAGAGCGTTAGAATGTTCGCCGGTGAGTGTAAAGTTGCTCCCGATCCATCCTTCCGCAAGCGTGACGGGCCACCGATTATTTTCTGACCGGTTTCGCTCGGCGACCGCTCGAAGTCGAGCCGAACTTTCACCCATCTTTACTAGTTGAGTTAGCGTGTAGCACGCTTGATATTCGGCAATGTCCGCTTCCCATCTATTTCCAATTGCCCAAAAGATATCTCGCGCTTTTTCAAATGAGCTCAAGGCGTTGCCCCAGTCGGCTTTTTGTTGATAGGAGTAACCCGCGGTCATTTCGTCGGAAGCCTGTCGAAGTCTGTCGCGATTACCGGTCCCGTTTGCGGCATAAAATCTATAAAGGCCGGAAAAATAATTGTCGGACGCGTTTTTCTCTTCGAGTTCGGCGATAAAGCCCATGCCCTTAAGATTGCGGGCCTCACGATCGGCATTCGTACCTGATTCGACCATCTGTTTTGACAGCTGAAAAAAGACCATCGAACCGGTTATCATCTCTTTGGTCTCGCTCACGACGTGCCAGGCTTTTTCCTCATCGCCCGCATCGAAAGCGGCCCAAAAATCTCCTATTATTTCCGGCGGAGTTCGCGATTGGGTTTTGTTTTGTTCGAGTGCTTCCAGACGCTTGCCGGCTTCAGCCGACCATTCCGAGGTCGAATCTCTTTTCAAATATTCTTCCCACGCTTGTTTGGCCTGAATTACCAGACCTAATTCTTCAAGAATGAGCGCTCGATTAAAAAGTGTCGGGAGCCGGTCGGGATCTATCGCGAGAGATTTGTCCGTATACTCCAATGCCAATGCCTGATTTCGGGTTCGCTCGCCTTCCGAACCTCTCGCATTCTGATTCAAGGATTTTTCTAAAAATACGCTTCCGATATCCGTTAAAAGCCCGGCGTTTTTAGGATCGGACTTTTCGGCTTCTTGCATCTCGGCCACGGCCTTGTCCAGATCTCGTTCGGCAAGATACATCAGGCCAAGCAAATGCTGAATGTTTGCGGCGTTCGGATTATCCAGATCGGCGCGGATCAAAAGAGCCTTCGCGTTACGAAACTCCGGGCTTTCCGGATTGACAGCCGGACTTCTCGCGCCCCTGGTCACTATCAACGGAGAATATTTAGTGTTCAGTGTGGTCCGCCCCAGAGTTATACGCTCATCGGCGACGGATTGTTGAAGATCGGCAAGTGCGGTCTGTGAGTTGTCCGAAACAAAAGCCAGCCGCCAAACGGCCACACCGATCAGAGCAATTCCCAGAAAAACGACCGCGAATCGAAGAACGAAGATTCGATTCCACCACGACGCGGCGGGACGACTTTCTTTTATCTCGACCGGCTCAGGTCGTACCGCAATTTGTTTTAATCCGGTAACAAGCGACATTCTTTGCCTTAGATCGGCCGAATTACGAAGCCGTTTTTCAAACCCGGTTTCTTCTTCGTCGGTTAGGACTCCATCCAGATAGTCTTCGATCAGATCTTCTTCGATAAGCTCCAGCTTTCCGGCATAGTCATCATCGCGAAGCATGGTTTCATCGATCGCACGCGTCGCCTGCTCATCGCTCAACGCGCACAGAAGATAACGTCGAATTACGCCAGGATCGTGAATATTAACGCCCGTAAACCTTCTCCTCGATCTAATAGATATTGACAAAAACCCTTGAAACCTTTCACGCCGTCTTCCGTCGAACACAATTTTCGACGCAGATCTTCAGGCTGGCCCGCATTCTCAGCACCTTTACCTGTAAAGCATTTGCGGACATTTTTAGTTTATCGGCCAGCTTTCGTCGATTCGCGATCTTTTCCGACTTTTCGTGTCGATAGTAGTCAAGAATCAGCGAACGTTGTTCAAGCGGCAGTTGGTCGAGACATTCCTCAAGACAGTCCTGCTCGACTTCATCATCGTTTGCAGTTTCGCTATCGGAACGATCTGCCGTTTCGGGCTGAAGCTCGGTGAACCTTCGCCGTTCGCGAAGCCACTCGAGATAAATGTTCGACGCAACGCCGTAAAAATAAGAAACCGGGCCGCCCTCGATCGTAATGGACAGATCGGTGATTCTGCGAGTTACGCGGTTGAAGGTCTCGTCGGCAAGGTCCTCAGCATCGAAGCAGCCTTTGCAGCTGAAAACGCGTATCAGACGCACCCGAATATTTTCGTAGCGCGCGGCAGCCCTGGACCTGTCGGGATCAAGCCATCCGAGCAGCTTCTCGAAATTTTCAGGTGTTATCGGGAGATCTTTCCGCATCGACTTATGTCAGATGAATGCTCATGTTTTTTGCGCGCGCTTATCCAAAATACCGCCGGGCAAAAATAGTCCGTCGGAACCTGCGATCTCTTCCTAAAAGCCGAAGAGATAATTTTAGCGGGAGTCTAGTTTAATAATACGGTACGGGTCCTGAGGGATCAGAAAATCAAACTTTGTCGCGCCACTTTAGCACTTCCTCGCGAAGTATAGGATTCTGTTGAAAACTGCCGGTCTGCCCTTGCGCCGCTGTTGCACGCTGTATGTGCCAATAGCTCAGCCCGAGCTTGCCTAATGCGCGAAGATATCGGCTGCGCGGCAGAAACTTTCCGTTGAACAGGCCGCTAAGAAGCCAGCCGGTACTCTTGAATGCCGAAACAGCCTTGTCGCCATGTTCCTGAGGTATCAACCCGCGCGCAATATCGATGGCAAGCATGTCTTTCAATATCTTGGCCTGTCGCCACATGACGTAGAAGGCAAAGCCGACAAAAATAAGGAAAAATGGGATCTCGATAACTATGTAGCCGATCAAAAATCCGCCAAGGCCGAAAAAGGCGCTCAAAAACGTTGCCATTCCATTCCAGAGAGCATGCAATAATACGGCACCAAAGTAACCGAGCACCGGCATAATTATCTTTACAAGTGTATTGTGAGACTCACGGGCAATGCCGCATCCGATCCCGATCATCGCGGTAAAAGAAACATGAGCAAACGGGGACATGATACCCCGCAGCACAAACAGGAACATCAGCATTTCCATGCCGCCCGATCCGAACGCACGGCCATAATAGAGAACGTTCTCAACAGTCGCAAAACCGAGTGCAATCACTCCCGCAAAGACAATTCCGTCGAGGATGTCGTCAAAATATTTTCGGAAAAAGATCAGTAGCACCAGCACGCCGATTCCCTTAGACGCCTCTTCAACCAGTGGTGCCGATATTACCGCGCCTACGATATCGCCTAGAATCATGCCCTCCTGACCGCCGACGGCTATCATTACGCCAAGACCGACGCCCGTATTCACGATAAACGACACGATCACTGCGACCAGTCCACCCCAGGCGAAAGCAAGAGCAAGCAGCCAAAACGGCTCCGGATCATATCGGTCGAGCCAAATCAGCGGAAACAGATAAATGAACGCCGGCGTGAATGCGACGACCGCGCCGATGATCGCCGGTATAATGCCGACGCTTGCGAACATCAACAGACCGACGATCAGCGACATGAAAATGATCGCGAATATTGTCACGCCGATGCCGATGTACGCCTTTGTTTTGCTCGGTTCGGGAGCGGCCGTCGCGATATTGCCCAGCCCGATGTTCGACATCGAATGCTGAAAACCGTCCGGCACATGTTGGGCAGCCTGGTTGAACTGATTTATCTCGGCTTGTCTAAACTGGTCTGCGGCAGGCATCTGTTGAGCGACCTGCTGGATCAAAACCGCGGCGGTTACTCCATTTTTTCCGAACTGTATCGAATCTCCAGCGTTCAGTTTTTTAATTTGTATTCGCTCACCGTTAACGATCGTGCCGTTAGTGCTTTGGTTATCGGTAATGTAATAACCGTCAGCCTTTGCCTCGATAAACGCATGTTGTTTTGACGCGATCCGCTCGCCCGTAGGATCGAACCTGACGCTGCAGTTCTCTCCCCGGCCGATCGTCAAAAATCCGCTTTCGAGATCGAACGTCTGGCCGGATAGGCTCCCGCTGGTGATCGTCAGTTGGAATTTCATAGAGCAATAATAAAAACAAATAGCCCGAAGTCAAGTTAATCATTGACTTCGGGCTATTTAAAGCCTCTCATCAGCGGTTTAGCAACCTCAATCCGGCTGCACTGTGCCTGGCAGAGGAACCGGCGTGCCACCGAATACGCCGCTGAAGACACGCGTAGCAAACGCTCCGTTTGAACTATTCAGCCGGTACCAGGTATTGTTGCTCGGCCGGAAAACCGATATGTCGAACGATCCGTCGCCGTCGTAGTCGCCTGGAATCGGGACATCGCCCGATTCGCCAAAAGGCTGTATGCGGCTGTAACCGGTAAACGGGTTAAAGATGTACCACGTGTTTGTAGACGGCCTGAAAATCGTGAGATCTGCCCGTCCATCGCCGTTGAAGTCGGCGATCAGCGGCCGGTCGTTCGGCTGACCCCAAGTCACGGTAAAAGGAATGCTGGAAGAACTTTGCACTACGTACCATGTCCCGTTGGAAGGGCGCCAAATTACCAGATCGTCCTTTCCGTCGCCATCATAATCGGCCGCAAAGGCCTTGTCGCCGACAGTTCCCCAAGTAGCGCTTTTTCCTCCGAGAGTACTTAGGATTATGTACCATACGCCCGTTGACGGCCGCCAAACGGCGAGATCCGTTTTTCCATCGGCGTCATAATCGCCCGGTACAGGTACGTCGCCGTTGGCTCCCCACGAAACAACCCTGTAGCCCGCCGTACTTTGGTTCAGATACCACGTTCCGTTCGAGGGACGCCAGACAGCCACGTCCGAACGTCCGTCGCCATCGAAATCGCCATTTACAAATTCGTCGCCGCCGACACCCCAACCGTAGTAGTCATAGGCGCCGTCGGAACTGCGCTCGACCGTCCATGACGAAGACGACGCAACGACCGAAAAATCCGTTCTGCCATCGCCATCGAAATCTGCTATTTCATTTCTGGCCGATCCGGCAACGCCACTAGCGTCAAGCACAAGCAGCCCATAGGACAGATCGCCCGCCAGGACCTTGTTAGAACCAAGAAACGGATAAACGGCCCAGTTGCCGTCATATGTCGTCGGAAGGACATTCTGCCGAAACTCGCTCGAACAGATCATATCCCACGGCTCGGCATTCTCTGCCGCTGCCCGTTCTTCCGCCGGCGGAGCGAACTCAGATTCGTAGGTATCGTACTGCCCGACTCGCCTCGGATCGGCCGGATTTGAGATATCGAAAACCTGCACTCCGGCCTGGTACCACGCGACGTAAAGATAATTCCCCGCAACAACCGGATTATGCGGCGTAACTGCGTTCAGTCCGAGTTGGCCCATCGTTATCGACCTAACGAGCAAGGGGACCGCTGGGTTCGTGATGTTATAAACGCGAATATCTCCTGCACCGTTATTCGTTTCGCGGGCACTATAAAGATAATTGCCGTCCTCGCTGGACCAACTGCTGTGCATGTTGTTGCCGGCAGTGACATTCGCACTTGAATCCTCGACAAAACCAAGCAGCGTCGGTGCCTGAGTGGCAAGGTTAGTAATGTCGTAAATTTCAGTCCGTCCGCGTTGTGACGACGTTCCCCAACCGGACGTAAACATCCGGTTTCCGCGAATGTGCATCGCATGGACCCACAACGGATCGGTCGGTATTATGTCGCGGACAAAAACAGGTACCGCCGGGTTGCTGATGTTAATTACCTTTATTGTTTTGTTGGCCAGAGTGTTGGCGTTTTCGATCAGAAAATTGCCCCACACGACCATCTCGTGAATGCTGTTCAGGCCGTTGCCGTTTGCGGAATTTACAATTCCCAAGAGCTGCGGGCTCGCCGGATTGGTCAAATCGACAATATGGACGCCGCCGCCGTTTCCACTTCCGAAATAGCCGCGATTGCCGACGACGATCGCTTCGAGAAACTGTTGATTGTTACCCGGGTTATACCAGCTTGCGAGTACCGGCGCATCCGGATTTGAAATGTTAAAGATGAATGCGCCCCTGCATGAGTAACTGCCCATGACGGCTATGTTGCCGTCGGCATAAATGTCCGCAAATTTTGAATTGAAGCCGTTGCTAGGACATGTCGGAGTGATTTGCGACCGAAGCCGGACTTTCTGTGCCGAAACATCGAGAACGCTAATTGAAAGGCAGACAACTACAGAAACAACCGCCGCGAAAAACTTGATCATAATACCCCTATAATACCCTAAATGTGACAAAGCACCGTCGTTTGGCGACGATGCTTTAGAAAATGAAAAAGAGCCCTTAGTTGTCAGGATCACGAAGCCGCCTGAGCCGCTTCACGAATCATAAGATCGAACGTTCCCGGTCCGACTTTTCTGAAACGCCGGTTGCGGTTGAGCGAAACCGCGACCGAGATCGTCGGGTTATTTCCCTTAAATTCCATCCCGCCGGAAACGAGCAGATTATAAAGATCATTCACATGCAGCGGGCCGCCGGACTCTTTCAAAAGCAAAGTGCAAGCCTGTGTGATCGTACGGTCGGCAAACCGATGGCTCAAGGGTTCGATCCTGCTGCTGCGTACTATTTGAGGCCGATTAAAGTAGGCGACCGTTCCCGTTCTTACCGGAGTGCTCCTTTCCACAGGACCGCCGTCTTGAACCGGGATCACCGGAAGCTCGTCGGCCGGCTGTTTGTTAGACTCGACTGGCGGAACGTTGGGTGTAGTACCTTTCGGTCCACGCGCACCGGTTCGAAGCTGTACAAGTAAGCTGTCGATCATCGACTCTGCCTGTTGAGCGACTTCATCAAGTGCTGAAATCTGCAATTTAAGGCCTTCGACCTCGCCTTCAGCTTCTCTTAAGCGATTGATAAGCTGATTTTGATCTTCGCGGGTCTTCTTAAGCCAAGCCTCAAGTGCTGCTATATGTTTTGCGTCTATCATGTTGACAGAAATGGTGTTAGTGCTTGAAGCGCACAGGACGGAAGAGGGACACTTGAGTTCTAGCTATTTCGCAGTATCACAAAGTTCGGAATCTCTTCCAGAACAAGAGAATACTTTGTTTTACGTAAAACTTCAAGGTTTTTTCTTGCGGCATCGGAATAGCTTAAGGCTACGGAGCGGATGTGCTCGATCATCCTGGTCTCTTCGAGTTTTTGCATGACTTTTGCTCGGGCACCGTTTTGATAAGTGCCGTTTGCAATAATTTCTTTAAGCTCATGCTTAAACTCAGGATACTGGCGACAGAGCACTATCAGGGGCAACGTTAACTTTCCTTCCAGAAGGTCTGCCCCGGCAGCCTTGCCGAGCGATTTTTCGTCGGAGGTAAAATCAAGCAAATCGTCCGCTAACTGAAATGCAATTCCGAGGTTCATTCCGTAATCACGAAGTGCCGCCTGAACTTCCTTTTCGGCCCCGGCCAGGATCGCTCCTATCTCACAGCACCCTGAAAACAAATACGCTGTCTTGCGACGCAAGATATCGAAGTACGCGTCTTCCGTGATGTCCGTATTGCCGATAACGGTCAGTTGGATCAGCTCGCCCTCGGTCATCTTCCGGGTCAGGTGCGTTAGAATATCGAGTATCTCAAGCGACCTTTCCTTGAGCGAAGTTTCAAAGGCGGACATGTAAAGCCAGTCGCCCATCAGCACCGCCATCTGGTTTCCGAATTTTTGATTTACCGATTCCCGGCCGCGACGCATGTCGGCGTTGTCGATGATATCGTCATGGACGAGCGTCGCCGTGTGAAGCATTTCCATCACGGTCGCCAACCTAATGGAGCCCTCGGTCGAGCCATTCCCGCCGCACGCGTAGTTGGAAAGAATCAGGAGTGCCGGCCTGACACGCTTGCCGCCAGATGAGCGGACGTATTCGCCGAGATAATCGATGACCTGGATGTTCGAACTGGCCTGGCGTGCGAACTCTTCCTCGACCATCGCCATCTCGTCAGCGATCAGCCCGAACATCTTTCGTGCCGCAATCTTTGGCAGCAGTTCGGATTTAATTTTCGCGGCGAAGGTCTTCATTGGCTCTACGCGGCCACCTAATTATTCGTTGTTACCCAATTTTTTGCTAAGCGAGGAAGTAAGTTGAACTGCTTATCTACCGAAAACCGAATGCTAATAAGGTCCGGTCGTACTCGATCAGTTGTTAGACATCCTGGCCGACGCTAGCTGGCCGCCTGAATCTTCTGCAAGTCGGATGTCGCCTTCCTCGATAACCTCAAAAGCACGCCGCGAGAGCGGATAAGGCTGCTGATCGAAATCGGCCGAGATCTGCGATCTCATCTGTGACTGAAATTCTTTGTCGCCTTTTTTCGACCAGCAAATAAGAAAATCGCGGTTCGGTATGCCGAAGTAAAACGGCATTCCGATCGATTCCGCAAAAAACGTATGCAAACCAGGTAAAATGATCCTGACCGCGTCAAACCCGTCCATGGTCTTGACCATAGCAAAGGCGTTATCGCCGGGGATCACAATCATCTCAAGCCCGCGCGTGCGTTCTTTCAGATTTTCGATTGCCGCGTCTCTTATGTCGCTCTCGGCAACGCTCCATCTTTCAAGGTCTTTTTCCGAGATGTAGCTGTAAGTCGCTTCGGTGTCGAGAACGAAACCTAGATTTACACCGTCGCCGAAATCTGAGGACACAAGAGGCACCTTCGAAGTAAACTCCGCGGGCATCAATTGAGGCATCAGTCGCGACTTGGCCTGCTCCCATGAAAGATCTTCGCGATCTACCGCAGCGATGCCGGCAAAACCTCTGTCGAAATGCTCGGCAATGATCTCACGAAGTTCCGCGTCGGTATGCGTTTCCAAAACCTTCGATCGCAAATTTGTGAGGCCAAAAGTGCTTTCACCACTTTTGATCGTCAGCGGATCGTCAGCTCGAACGAAGGTTTGTGTAGGGTACAAGTCCTCCAAAAGTTTCAAAATACGTGTCTGAAACGCCCGCTGTTCGTCGGGGTCGGTTTGTTTAAAGAGATTTGTGAAGCGAGAAATCATCCTAGTTTTAGTAGTTCATCAATCGTTAAATCGCAATCAGAAAGAATTTTTCTCAATAATCCTCTTCCAAGGTCCTCGTTACGGTGAACCGGTATTACTGTCGTTCTGCCGTCAGGATGTCTGAGAAAATGGTGGCTTCCTTTTATTCGAACCACCTCGAAATCAAACTCAAACAAAATCTTGATCACTTTCTTGCCGGAAAGACTAGGTTCATTACTCATAGATCGAGCGAGAGACGTTGAAACCCGACAAACTTCGGCAAAGGTTTGTGATCACCTTCTTCTTCAAGACATAATTCGATTGCCTCCCTAATGCGTACCATAAGCTCATCAAGCGTCTTGGCTTGAGTGTGGCACCCTCGAAGTTCAGGCACCGACGCAACCAAAATTCCGTCCTCGTCCTCTTCAATGATCACGTTAAAGTCTCTTGTCATATCTAGTTTGACCTGTAGTTATCGAACGTCATATCGATCCCAAAATCCTTCGCCTTGAGCTCCGCGATCACTTCCTGCAGCGTGTCGCGGTCCTTGCCGGAGATGCGGACGGTTTCGCCCTGGATCGAGGCCTGAACTTTCAGCTTGGCGTCCTTGATAAACTTGACCACTTCTTTTGCCTTTTCAATCGGGATTCCCTGCTGAATCTTGACCGTCTGCCGAACGGTACCGCCGGCCGCCGGCTCGACCTTTTCATACTCCAAAGCTTTCAAGGAAATGCCGCGCTTGATCAATTTTCCCTGAAAGATGTCGTTCATGTTCCGAAGTTTCGTGTCGTCCTCGGCCGTCAGCAACAGGTCCTTTCCCTGCATTTCGACGGTCGCCTTGCTGCCTTTGAAGTCGAACCGCTGCGAAACCTCTTTAGTGGTTTGATTTATCGCATTTGTTACCTCGGCGTAATCCGTTTTTGAAACGATATCGAATGAATTCTCTTTTGCCATATCGGATAATTTAATCACAGATGATTGCGGTTAGACACCTGAGCAGAGTCAAAATCCGAAAAATAGCTATCAAATTTTTACTTTGTAAAAGTGAAGAAAGTTGGCCGTCGTTCTTGCAGCGATCGTTGTAGGCGACAAGTCATAAAGCACCACCAGAAAAACGGTGGTATCGGTGACAAAACTCGGCTTGTGAGCTGTGACGTGCACTCGAACAGGTGTTAGATGATGAGGATCTCAATAGCCGTCCAATTTATCAAGAGGTACAACCAGTACAGCTTCACGTAAATTTTCGGCTTTTTTAAAAGTGACGTTCCCCGCAAATGAAATAAGGAAGCCGATCTCCATCAGCGCCTCGGCCATCTGCGGAGTTCCGCCAAAGCAATGCATTATCCCCGGCTTCGGCTCACGGCTGATAGCTGGCGGCTTATGGCTGTTCTCTAAATTCCAGCCATCAGATGTCAGCTTTGAGCTATCAGAAAAAGGCTTCTCGGCACCCGTTGATCCGGAAAACTCCTCCGTCAATATCTCGACCGTTTCGTCATCCGCATCACGGCTGTGAACTATTATCGGAAGTTCCAGTTCCCTCGCGGTCCGAATCTGCCTGCGAAAGACTTCCCGCTGCACTTCTCGCGGGCTGTGGTCGTAATAATAATCCAAACCGATCTCGCCCCAGGCGATTACTTTCTTTGAAGACCTACCCAAGTCAATAAGATGAGCTTCGGCGGCATCGTCATAAAGCTTAGCGTCATGCGGATGAACACCGACGCTCGCAAAAACATTCTCGTACTTCTCAGCAACCGACACCGCCCGCCGAAAATCATCCGAACGCGGATCGCCCGTCCCGACATTCAACATCGCAACAACACCCGCATCCCGCGCACGCTGCACGATCTCATCACGGTCCGCATCGAACTGCTCGTTGTCGATATGGCAGTGGGAATCTATGAGCATAGCTTCGGACATCAGCCGTCACTTACTTCCGTTCTATGAATTGGAACTGTCTGCATTTCGGAGAATGTTTCGGGGTCGAGACTGCACCCTTCGATATCAAACTCGTCAAACACTTGCTCTGCAACCGTATATGGCGGCCCGATAAACCAAGACGGATCATCGGTGACGACCTCGGTCGTCGTTCTCTTTGAGACGTTCACATGCAACGCGAATAGCAACTATTACACGAGTACCGATATCCGTGCACCGCCACTTTCCGGCCGCAGTATAAAATTCCAAACCAATAAAGAACTCTCCGGTACGCATCAGAAGCTCATTTTAACCTCGCTCCAATCTTAACATCCTCTAAAAAAGTGGCTATCGCGGGCGAATCTTCTTCGGTCAATGACGCGGCGCAGATCATGCCTTGGGATTCGAGGCCACGCATTTTGCGGGGTTTTAGGTTCGCGACGACGACGACTTTGCGGCCGATTAGTTTTTCGGGGTCGTAGTATTCGGCCAGGCCGGCGAGGATCTGTCGCGGCTGGTCTTCGCCGAGATCGACCTCGAAACGGAGTAGTTTATCGGCCTTCGGTACCCGCTCGGCAACCTTGATCTCGCCGACGCGAAGCTCGACTTTGAGAAAGTCGTCGATAGTGATGAAGTTGTCCCTCGTTTCCGGGGCGGAACCGTCGGCGCTAGGCTCGGCTCCTACGGAGGCATTCGGTGCGGTTTCAGTATCTGCCGTCGTTTCGCTTGCTGATGCGAGCGGTTCTGCCTTTGTTATATCGTTCATAACTTTACTTTTATCAATTCTTGGAAAAATCGCGGACGTTTCGCCTATCGGTGTTCCGGGCTGCAGTTCGCCCCACTTTAGCGATGCGGGATCGATCTTTTCGATGTCGTCACCTAGCCCGATCTGGCGATAGATTTCTCGCGCGGCCCCTGGCATCACAGCGTACAGCATCACGCTTAGCCAGCGGAGCGTTTCAGTCGCCCGGTAAAGCACAGCGTTCAGCGTTTCGGACTGTTTTTCGTCTTTGACCAATTCCCACGGCTTGGCGTCGGAAATCATTTTGTCGATCCGCGCGATCACCGTCCAGAGGGTTTCAAGCGCCTGACTGAACTCAAAATTGTCGAAACGGCGAATAAATTCATCCCGAGCGTGCTTGAGCACCGAAACGATCTCACCGCCATCCGGGTCCATTCCGGCACGGCGAGCATGAATATAATTGTCCTCGGCGATCTTTCCGCTTGGGATCAGGCCGTCGCGGTACTTCGAGATCATCGAAAACGTCCGGCTGGCAAGATTTCCAAGTCCGCTAGCGAGATCGGCATTCGCGCGGTCGATCAATGTCTCATATCCAAACTTTCCGTCCTGCCCGAACACCATTTCACGCAAGGCAAAATAGCGAACGGCATCCACCTGAAAATGCTGATGTAATACATCAACTTCAATAACATTACCCAGTGTTTTACCCATCTTCCGGCCGTCGGCATCCAGCCACATGCCATGAGCATAAACCGTTTTTGGCAGTTCCAATCCGGCGGCTTTCAGGAACGAAAACCAGTAAACCGTGTGGAAGCGAAGGATGTCTTTGCCAACAAAATGCACCGCCGGCCAGTACTTTTGAACGCCGGTAGAGCCACCGCGGTCGTTTCCGTACCCGAGTGCAGTTATATAGTTCGACAAAGCGTCAAGCCACACGTACATTACGTGATCTTCATCATCCGGGACGGGAACGCCCCACGAGACCGCGCTTTTCTGACGGCTGATCGAAAGGTCCTGTAAACCGCCGCGAACGAAGGACAGAACCTCATTTCTACGGGCCTCGGGTCGCAGAAGCTTTGGATCGGCCTCGATCGTCTCGATAAGCCAATCGTCGTAATCCGACAGCCGGAAAAAGTAGCTCTCTTCCGCAACCTTATCCAGCGGACGTTCGTGGATCGGGCAATGCGGGGTTTTTGAGCCGTCTGGAACGTAATACTGCTCCTCGGTTTTGAATTCGGCACACGGAGCGCAAAACCAGCCTTCGTAAAATCCTTTATAGATCGTCTCGTTCCCTTTGGGAGTTTTGTTCTTTGCGATCTCTCGCCAGAGATGCTGCGAGCCTTCGTAATGAAACGGCTCGGTCGTGCGCATGAAGATGTCGTAGCCGCCATTTTCCGGGCCCAGGCCGAATTCGGCGAACATCCGCTTTAATTCACCCGAGATGTAATCAACCTGTTCTTTCGGAGTCCTGTCGTTCTTTTCCGCGGCTCGCTGAATGTTAACGCCGTGCTCGTCGGTACCGGTAAGAAAATAAACATCAAACCCGCGCTGTTTCTTGTACCGGTGAATCGCGTCCGCAACGATCGTCGTGTACAGATGCCCGAGATGCGGCAGGCTGTTCGCGTAGTAGATGGGCGTCGTAATGTAGAAAGTTTTCGGCATTAAGAAATGTCGCGCAGGGTCAACGTATCAACGTTATATCGCTTAAAAACTATATTGTTGGAGATAATAGTCATATCTTCGACCTTCGCCTGCGATACCAGGAGCCGGTCGAACGGGTCGCCGTGAACATTAGGCAGCGAATAGACTCGCGTTACATGGCCATGGTCAATCCGCAAATGTCGATATCCCGCCCGTCGCACGCGGTCCGCGAAAAAAAGCTCCGGCTTGTCCGGCAGCCTTAATTTGCCCAGACCGAACTTGATCGACGCTTCCCAGGCGCTGGCATCCGATAAATAGAATTTGTTCGCTTCAACATCTTCGAGAAATGATCGTGCCTTCGTGGAAAAACGATGCGGTTCAATGAATATCCAAACAAAGATATGCGTATCGATCAATAAGTTCATTTACCTTGGTCGTTTTCATCCGGAAAGATTTTCGGATCAGCCATTATCTGCAGAATATCGTCCGGCAGTTCGTCAAAATCGTCCGCGATCCAGCCTTTTCCCGCGTCCATACCGAACCAGGTCTTCTCATTGGCTTTTTTATAAGCAATCAAAAGTGCTTGGGGATCACCGTTCTTTGCAATCACTATCTCCTCGCCCTTTTTTGCCTTCTCCACCAGTTCGCTCAACCGCGATTTTGCTTCGTGCATATTTACTTTCGTCATAAAGCGCCACCTCAACTAAAAAGAAT
>CADEEU010000022.1:0-14762 GCA_902826385.1 uncultured Acidobacteriota bacterium
ATAGCTGCGCTCGCAGTATTTGTTCGGCGCGGGATTTTCGCATTCATTCGTGTAAACGAGGTAGACCCCAAGTTCAACGGCGGCAGATTCCGAAAGTTCTACTATCGTAATGCTGCTGCCTGTGTAACCCTGGTGCATTCCGCCACCGGTTTCGATCACCAATTCGTCCCGGCCGTTTTTGTTGAGATCGGGAGCTTTCGATACTTCGAGGTTCCAGCCGCCCTCCTCGACGAAACTGGCCACGACATTGCCGTTCTCGATAATCGCAACGCCGTTGTTGGCCCAACCGTTCCCGGTCTGGCAGACCTCGTAAACGATCGCCCGCTGCTTTGCTCCGGCCCTGGTAAAAGATCCGTCAACGGCACCGACGATGCTCAGATTTTCAACATTGCAGCTCTCGTATTCCTTCCAGCGCTGAGCTGCTTTGGGCACAAGCTTGTCCTTTACCAACTGTTCATCGGCCGGCGAGTGGTTCGCTTCAGGCAGTTTCGCAAGCGGATCGTACAAAACTACCGGTACTTGTCCGAAAACACCCGATGCGGTAAAAAACATCGACAACAAGATGGGTAGGAACATTTTCTTCATATGAGAAAAGCATAATCGAAATCGAACCGTCGATACAACGTTTGCATTCGCCGCCGATTTCTTTGTAGGCTGTTACGTAATGGAGATTCAAAGGGAAGAGCACGGGCGCCAGGGAGCTTTCTTTATCGACGAAGACGGCGAATGGGTGGCCGAGCTGACATATATAAGGAACGGCCCGAGCACGATCGTGATAGACCACACGGAAGTTGACGAAAAATTGGCGGGTCAAGGCATAGGCAAAAAGCTGGTCGAGTCGGCAGTGGAATTTGCACGGGCCAACGGCCTAAAGATCAAACCGCTTTGTCCGTACGCACGCAAAGTAATCGACTCTACACCCGAATATCAGGACGTTCTGGCCTGATCACGGCGCGAATATGAACGGTCACACACCGCGCATCGCCGCCTCGAGCTATTCGAACACCGCACCTTTAATCTGGAGTTTTCTCTACGGATCGCAGCACGGAAAGGTCGAGCTGATTCTGGACAACGCACCGGCTCGTTCGGTCGAGCTGCTTTCGCAGAATCGGGTTGCGGCCGCGTTGACGCCGGTTATCGCCTATCAATTCATAAGCGACGTGAGGCTCGTGCCGGACGTGTGCGTCGGCGCCAAAGAACAGGTTCGAAGCGTGTGCCTGGCAACGCGCGGCAAACCGCTTGAAAGCGTGCGCAGCGTGGCCCTGGACGTTTCATCGAAAACTTCGGTCTGCCTTACGAAGATAATTTTCAGGGAATTTTTGGGTTTCGAACCCGAATGGAGGGAAGCCCGGCCGAATGTCGAAGAAATGCTGGACGGGTCAGATTGCGCCTTGCTGATCGGCGATCCTGCCCTTCGATTGACGTCGTCGTGTGCCGAGGCGTCCGACGTGCCAGTTACAACGTTCGATCTTGCGGGACTTTGGCACGGCTACACCGGTCTCGGGTTCGTTTTCGCCATGTGGATGGCCCGCGAAATGGTTGCCCCGGTCGATTTCGCCGCTGTTAGAAATGAAGGCCTCGAACATATAGATGAAATTGCCGCAAACTACGTTAACGATCTCGGCCTGAACGCCGACGAGCTAAAACTATATTTGACCGGAAACATTTTTTATTCCATTGACGAAGAGATGCGGGCGGGAATGAAGCTTTACTTCGAGCTGGCGTATAAGCACGGTTTGATCGGGCACAACCGCGAGCTCGAATTCACAAGCTGACTATTGGAAAATCCCCGATTGGAACAAAAGCAGCCAGCCCGCCACGATCACAAAGACCAGCAGCCCGATATCGGTCGTTCCTAGTTGTTTCTCCTGCGTATTCATTCGGAAAATAAACCTTCCCACTTATTCCTACATCCTTAATCGCGTCAAAATTCAGTAAAACGTGTCACTAAACCTCGTTGTTACAATAATTTTTTCGAGAAATTAATGCTTTCGATTTAAAGACGATAAAGCGGAGCGAATTTTGCGGGTAGATAGCGGAAAATTTGTTCGCGCGTTAAAAGGTGCTGACAGTAGAGCTGCGGAGCAGCGGCAGCATGTAGCCCCAGGTGGAGCGAAAGCGGAACCTGGGGACCCCGAAGTATGAATCCCAAGCCCGTGTAGCGGGCGAAACAAGTGTGCGTAAATCTAACGGCCCCAGTATTTAAAAAGATTCTGTCGCCCACTACGCAGGCTTAGGGCATCTTTCGCGACCTCACCCCAGGTTCCGCTCCGCTTCACCTGGGGCTACATTCGGCCGCTGCTCCGCCGCTTAAGATATTTTTGACACAACCTCTAAGGCATCCTCGGCTAGTTTGCAGTTATCCTCGTTACTTCTTTCGGATGGCTTTTTTTCGCAAGGTAACTAATATAGCGTCGCCGACCTTGCGTTCGCCTTCCTTGTCGGACGGCGTGTTCACAACTTTTCCGTCAAGAAACATAGTCGTCGATCCGCCACCATCCAGGTTCATCGCGTCCACTGCCCCTAAGCCGAGCAGATACTCAGCCAACTCCTGCAAATTCATCCCGACGCTAACACCCGGCTGCCGGCCATCGACCGTCATCATCAGGAACTTGCCATCCTTTAATTTTGCCACTGCCGTCCGCGGATGGCGGGTTTCGACGAAGGACTTGCTTGCCTTTTCCTGCTCCCAAGTAATGTCGATCTTGCCGTTTTTGATGAGTTGAGGAACGCCATTAGTAATATCTTCGTAGTGATACGGAACCGAACGATTCTCTGTTATTGATCCTCCATCAACAGAAACAAAGCCCGAGATCTTCATTCCTATTCTGATCCACCCACTGGCAATCCATTTGAGCAGTTGGCCCTGCCTTGAACCCGATGCAGATAAAACGTAACCGTCGATTGGGATGGTCGAGCTACCAATGCCTTCTCGGATGTCAGCAATTTTTCCGTTGCGTACTATCAATTCGAGGCCCCCGGACTCGGTCAGTGTAGTTCTGCCAAAGATTCGTGTGTACTCGATCAGTTCATTCTCCTTACGTTCGCGGTTTGAACCGTCAATGGTCAAAATCCGCTTTTTCAACTCGAACCAAGCGTTGGTCTTCAGGTGATCAAAAGCGACGGAGGTTTGATCAGGCCGGTTGTTGATGAACAAAGCAATCCTGTTCAGAGAAGGTTCGCTTAAGACCCAATTGTCCACTTTTAATATGCCCGCTGCGTCACCTGCAAAAATACTTGTATCCAATCTAAAAAATCCTGCATTTATCGCTCCGACCGCGCCATGTCGCGTCGCGATTGACGACGTCTTCTCGGTCCCGATTGCGGCGTCCATCGCGTGATGAACATCCAGCCGAACCTTCGTTAAATCAAGACGGAGCAAATTTATCCTCACCGGATCGCTGCCGAGTTTGTGTTCGACCTGTGCGTATTCGACGCCGTCGTGGACGGTTTTGAAATCCTGGGCTGACGATTCACCACAGAGGACACAGAGAAGGGAAATTAGAATTGGGGCTCCGACGAACTTGCTTTTTGAAACGCGTCTTATTGCTGAACTCATAAAATCTCGGTGTTCTCTGTGTCCTCTGTGGTGAATCACTCTTATAATACTTTTCAATGCGAATCAACGAAAGAGTCGTCAAGCTTAACGACAAACCTATAAACACAAATGCTCGGTACGTTCTCTATTGGATGCAGATGTTCAAGCGCGTGTCGCATAACCATGCGTTGATCTGGGCAATCAGGAAGGCGAATGAGCTAAAGCTGCCGCTGGTGGTTTATGAGGGATTGAAATATTACTATCCGTGGGCCAGCGACCGGCTGCACACGTTTATTCTCGAAGGCGTAGAAGAAAAACGCGAGGCTTTCGATAAGATGGGAATTCGTTACGTCTTCTATCTGCAAAAGGATAAAAAATCGCCAAAGAATACGGTCGCCCAACTCGCAAAGGACGCGGCGTTGATCGTGACGGACGATTTTCCGTGCTTTATCATTCCGGGCCACAACCGGCGTATTTCGGAGCGAGCGGAAATTCCAGTGCACGCGGTCGATTCGAACGGCATTATCCCGATGTCGAAATTCGACAAGGAAGAATACGCGGCATACACGATCAGGCCGAAGATAAAAAAACTGCTGGATAATTATTTAAAGCCGCTGCCCGAGGAGAAGATCGAGAAGGAGAGTCCGCGGTTGAAAGTAGATTGCCCGGAGACAAAGGTGACCGCGGAAAATATTGCAAAACTAGTGGCCGAATGCGATATCGACCACTCGGTCAAGCCTTCCGGGCATTATCACGGCGGGACCGCGAACGGCCGAAAGCGGCTAAAGAAATTCGTGAAGGACATATTGCCGGACTACGAAACGGCCCGCAACAAACCCGACCGCGACGGTTCGTCGCGGCTTTCGTCGTATCTGCATTTTGGATTTCTATCGCCACTTGAGGTTGCACTCGCGGTCAAAGATTCTGATGCGCCCGAAGCTTCTAAAGACGCGTACCTTGAAGAACTGATCGTCCGCCGAGAGCTTTCGTACAACTTGACTTTGCATAACGAAAAATACGATTCGCTGGAAGCCCTGCCGGCGTGGGTGCAGAAAACGATGCGTGAGCACGCAAAGGACGAGCGGCCGTTCGTTTATTCGTTGGAGGAGCTCGAGGCAGGCGAAACGCATGACGAACTGTGGAACGCGTGCCAACGAGAGATGGTCGAAACCGGCGAGATGCACAATTACGTCCGAATGCTCTGGGGCAAAAATGTAATCGCGTGGTCGCGGACCTACGAAGAAGCGTTCGAAGCTCTCGTGCACCTCAACAACAAATACTGCCTCGACGGCCGCAACCCAAATTCCTATACCGGCATTCTCTGGTGCTTCGGCAAACACGATCGGCCTTGGATGGAACGCCCCGTCTTCGGGCAGATGCGCTATATGACGAGCGGCAGCACGGGGAAGAAGTTTGATTCGAAGAAGTATATCGAGTGGACCAGTGGCTTATGAAACGGTTTTGCGGAATTGGTAATTGAAATTTGTCCGATCGATTGGTTTCAAAAAAGGAGCCGAACACTTTGCTCCTTTTCTTCATCTTTTTCCTCCTATTCCTCCTCTTCTGTGGTCCAGTTCTTTTAACCACGGAAGGAGAAGAATAAGAAGAAAAAGAAGTCTTCCGGTAATGCAAATTAGGACACCTTAGAACTGAGAATTCTTGCCTCTTTGGGGAATACTCTTTTTCCCGAGGACCCAGACGCCTTGATTGTTTTGTGTTCCTGCGGCCCGATGGAACTCGTCGAGGTCGACTTCACCAGCGACGGGTGGAGGTTCGACTAAAAGGGGTTGCAATGGCACTTCAACCGGCGGAACGTTGCCCAGCGGTATGATTGAAACCGCCGAATCGACTCCTTTCAAAACGAAAAGCCCACTGAGAAAAGTCATTACTACTGAAAATGCCGCCGTTGCGGCGCTCGAAACTCGCTGTTTCACCGCTCGCCACCCGACGGGACAATTCTTCGTCAAGACCGTCCCATCTTTCCGGCGGAAATAACGAACGCACACGCGGCCTTCGGATGCCATTAGAAAATTCTCGGCCTCGTCGCGAGTCATTTCGGACAGATTATAGACGTTGAGTTTGCAATTGGCACAAAAACGCTTGGGGTCGTTGCGGTACATTTGGTTCCAGTCGGCCGAGCAGGGTGATGCGACGCGGATGTTGTCGAGGGGGTTGGTGAAGTTTCTCATTTTGTCTCCGGTTTGTTAGACGCGCTTCACGCGCCTTTGTTCCCACAGAACGGATGAGAAATCTTATTCTTGCAGCAGCTTGTCGATGTCGTTTGGATTCGCAAGGCGGGCTAAAGGTTGGCGTCCAGCCTTTTCCAGCCGCCATTCCAGTCAAAAGCTTCCGTGCCGAGGAAGCGTTTTTTGTAGTCGTAAAACGAGCTGCCGCTGTAACAGTAACCCTGATAATAAAATTCTTTGCCCAGGGAGATCGCATATTCGATCTCTTTCAGAATCGTAAAAATCCCAAGGCTCCGGCGCGTTTCCGTCGGTTCGAAAGTGGTGTAGATGCCTGATAGAGAGTTTTCGCCGACGTCGAAGAATCCGGCCGATAACAGCTTGCAGTCGTGCGTCCGGATCGACTGTTGAAGAGTTTCACATGGCTCAAGTTCCGGATATTCCGAGACAAAGGTGTAAATACTTTCTGGCGGGTGTTGTTTAAATCTCTGTTTGTGGCGATGGAACAGGGCTTCTACCTCGGCGGTAATATCAATCGGTTCTATGTTGATCGTGAGGTCGTCATTTCTTTTCAACACACGAAGCTGACTTCTCGAAAGCCTGAACTCGGACAGGCGAATTCTCAACGGCATTACATGGCGGATCTCATCGTTATAAACTGCGAGGTTATAACGAAAGAAGTTCGGGCCGAAATGCCGCCAGCCATCAGCGAGCAGCAAGTCGAGTTCAGAAGGCGCGACCCTTTCGCTGTAGAAGTCATCGTTGATAAATTTGAATCTATCGGTGATCACGGTAAGAGGATCGAACCACGAAAATACACGAAAAGTTACGAAAGCGAATCTGCTATTTTTGGTGTTACTTCGTGCATTTTCGTGGTTACTCCTTAATGTCCCGAGTACCAATCGTATCCGCTTTCGGTCCAATAATCACGCGGCCTCTCGGCTGTGAATTCGATCCGCCCGATTCGTTTTATCTGCTTGATGCCGTACTTGGTCGGTGACGCGATACGCAGCGGTGCGCCGTGTTCGGGCAGCAGCGGCTCGCCGTTCATCTCGTAAGCCAAAAGCGTTTGCGGATGCAGGATGCTCGGCATGTCCCAGCCGACAAAATAACCGTTGTCCGGTGTTGTGATCGAAACATACGGAACCAGTTTTTCCGGACTGTTCGCGATGTCGGGGCGACTGTCGTCTATCGTTTTCGGCAGATAGCGGGCGGCGAAATCCGAAAATCGCACACCGGCCCAGTGAACGATCGTGCTCCAGCCTTCGATGCACTTTAACTCCGTTACCATTTCGGTCCGCGGAAGGGCTTTAATGTCATCCAGATTGAGTACAAGATCATCGCTGCGGCCCGCGAGTCCGCCGACGCTGAGTGTCCATGACGCGAGGTTGATCTCTTTTTCCATACCGGCAAAACCGTTAACGCGTCGCGGCGAAACATGGTCACGCGGAAATTCCGGTGAAAGGCGCGACGGACTGTAGAAAAGCTGGCTGACTTTCTCGTTAAATTCGAACGTCCGGCGAAGAATGCCGTATTTGATTTCGTTCGGCATCCAGCGCCAGCCGAAAAAGCCGACCGCGGCCGACGCACCGCCGATCAGAAAAGTGCGCAGCGATCGGCGAAACATTTCCTTCCGGGCCGTATCGGCATCTACGGGCTCGCTCAGATATCGTTTTTCGCCGAGGATCTTCGCTGTGTTTTTTGAATCGGATGAATCTCCGTTGCGTAACTCGCGTACCTTTTCGAAAAGGACTTCTTTGTCGTCGCTCATGCCTAAACTCCTTGCCTAACTTTCGAATGCACGTTTACCCTTGCGTTTCCGCCCGAGCCGCTTCGGTGTCGCCGGTTGTGGCGGCATCCACAACTTCATAGCCGCTGATCATCGAACGAAAATTGCTCCAACCGGCCAATGCCACCTGGACGATATGCACGAGAAAGAACAACACAAACAGGATCGTCAGCCAGAAATGCATCCAGCGGGCCCATTGATATCCGCCGAGCAGCGATGTCAGCCAGGCAAGCTGGAGCGGTTTATAAATCGCAAGACCCGTGATGATCGACCCGGCGCCCATAAAGATGACGCTGGTGTATGCGACACGCTGTGCGTCGTTGTATTTTCCCTGCGGCGGCTTTTTCTTAAGTATCTTGGCATCGTAAAGGGCGACGCTAGCGGCACGCTTAAGCGATCCGGGCACCGGCAGTACCGCCCGCCATTCGCCGGACACAGCAAGGTAAGCTACGTAGATCAAACCGTTTACGGCGAACAGCCACATAAAGAAAAAATGCAGCTGCAGCCCTTCCGCCAGCCGAAACGGGACGCCGAGAAATTCAAAAAAACCTTCAGGAAAAAAAGCGAACAACTCGTACCCGAATATCCGAATACCGTAGACACGATTTGCCCAATAGATCAGCAGCCCGCTCCATATCATCATGAAAAGTAGCGGAAAGTTGATCCAATGCAGCCAGCGAATGGCCAAAGGATGTTTCTTTTCTAACTGTTTCTGCATTTCTTCCTTTAATTTTCAGGTTATCACACATGAAAAGTCCTGATCTTGAAGTCCGACTAACTCGTCGTTTATTCCTTGGTCAGGACTTTATTTCGGCAGCATGCGAAAACTGGAGTCAACCAATCTCGCTGAATCCGAATCGGAACACTAAACGAAAGCTTGTGTGAACGCCCCCAAGCGGGTAACTATTTCGAATAAAGGGAAATCAATCAAGGAAGGAAATAAAATGAAAAAAATTATCTTGTCTTTAGTTTTTGCGGTAGTAGCGGGCGGCACAGCAGTTTTTGCTCAGGACGGCGGCATGAAGATGGAGAAGTCGGATAACCCGATGGTCGGCGGAGCCGCAATGTACAAGAATAAGGACATCGTGGACAACGCTGTAAATTCGGCCGATCACACCACGCTGGTAGCAGCGGTAAAGGCCGCCGGTTTGGTCGAAACCCTTAAGGGTAAAGGACCGTTCACGGTTTTTGCTCCGACAAACGCGGCTTTTGATAAGCTTCCGGCCGGCACGGTCGATACGCTTGTAAAGCCTGAGAACAAAGCGACTTTGACCAAGATTCTTACGTACCACGTCGTTGCGGGCAATATGGATTCCAAGGCGATCGCTAAAGCGATTAAGAAGGGCAACGGCACCGCTTCGCTCACAACTGTTGCGGGCGGCATGCTAAAGGCGTCGATGAGCGGCTCAGATCTTATCCTCACGGATGAAAAAGGTGGAACGTCCAAGGTCACGATTGCTGATGTTAAACAGTCGAACGGCGTCATCCACGTGATCGACACGGTTGTAATGCCGAACTAACAACTATTGCTTTTTTCGAGTCCTGGCCCTCGGCTGATCTTTCCGACACAAAAGATCGAAGAGGGCTTTTTTGTGTCCTGAATTCGGGCAGTGTGGAATAATTTACAAGTGTTGGGCAATTCTTATAAGAGCGGGCAAGAATTCGGGATTGGCTATTCTCCCATTTGAGGCAAACACATGAAATTCAAAACAGGTTTTATTTTCGCACTAATTTTATCGATCACCGCCATCGGATTTGCCCTTGGTTGTGGGCAATCAGCGGCTTCGAAAATGAATGAAGAAGTAGCTCCGGAAGTTTCGGCTACACCGGGCAAGTTGACCGCCGCGACGGCCGCGGACGAGGTTTTCAATGGCGAGCGGTTGGAAAAATCTGAAGAAGAATGGAAGAAGCAGCTCACGGCGGTCCAGTACTACATCATGCGCGAGGACGGGACCGACCAGCCGTATAAGAGTCAGTTTAACGATAATAAACAGAAAGGCGAATACCACTGCGCGGCATGTAATCTAAAGCTTTTCAGATCGGCCCACAAATACGATTCGCAGACCGGCTGGCCCAGCTTTTATCAACCTGCAAACGCGAAGAACATTCTTGAGAAGGAGGACCGCACGCTTGGCGAAGTCCGAACCGAGGTAGAATGTGCCCGCTGCGGAGCGCACCTCGGCCACGTTTTCGACGACGGCCCGAAACCGACCGGATTGCGTTACTGCATAAACGGAACTGCTTTGAAGTTTGAGAAAGGGAAGTAGGCTTTTTTCAAAAAACTGAAGGTTAAAACTAAAAACTGAAAACGGCGGACACAGATTCTGCCGTTTTCAGTTTTCACCTTTTAGTTTTTTTGTTTGTTGGAAGATTCGCCTTCACCAGTTAACTGTTCCTTCTTTCGACGTATCGATCTGTGCCAGATCGACGCCTTCGTTGTAGAAAAATATCTTCATATTATCGAAAAGGAACTGATGCGAATCCGGGTTGGAAACGTCCAGGCCGAAGTGGTTGATCAACTGCATTTGCTTCTTTTGCCACTCCGCCCAACAGTCTTTACACATCTCTTCACCAATCTTTTGCCCGAGCTCCGTTGGGACAGGTGCAAAGCCGATCGGCTCGTTTTTCTGCCCGCAGCGGGCACATTTGAATTTGTCATTTCCGAATAAAGCCATGTAGAGGATTTTATCACAGAGGACACGGAGGTAAGCTAGGCAGCCCGCTTGATTGCCTCTAGTACGTCCTCGTCCGCCGGCCGGAACAGACTCAACGGCTGGGCCTTGTGATATGCGATCTTGCCCTCTTTATTTATCACGACAACGCCGCGTGCCGAGCGGCCCGGCAGCCATGATTTCATTCCGTATGTAGCCGAAACCTTCCCGTAGGGATCCGACAACAGTTTCAGCGGCAACTCGTTTTTCTCAGCAAACCCTTTATGGGAATCAACCGTGTCTGTCGATATCCCGACCACTTCCGCGCCAGTGGCCTGATACTCCGACCAATGGTCCCGCACCGAACAAAGCTGCGCCGTGCAAACCGGCGTGTTGTCACCGGGATAGAATAGAAGAACGACCGTATGTCCTTTGTAATTACTTAGCGTCCAGTCGTTTCCGTCGCCGTCTTTTAGGTTAATTTGTGGTGCTTCGCTGTCGACGTTCATTTTTATCACTTCCCTCTCGACTCTTTTATCACCAAAATGCCTGTAACGATAAACGGAATTGTCGAAAGAAGTGTCTTAAAGTTCAAGGACAGCACACCGATTAGGAACAAAACTAGCAACAGGCTCACGCACATTTTGTTGTCCGTTCCCACTCAAGATAACCAAATAGCGAGGTTATGATCAGACATAAATTTAGGGCCTTTCGCTTCATTTAGACTGCTTAGCGATTACATCATAGGATTTCTCAAGCGCGAATTTCTCATCTAAATATGTGGACTGCCAGTTCGGATTGAGCCTGTCAAGCACGAGGCCTTCGACCGCGCCGAAGGGATAGAAAACGTTTCTTTCCCATGTTTTTAGGTCGAGCGTACGCATCTCTTCAATAGTTGAAGTCGAAAGCCTTTCTGCCTCTTTATGGAAAGACACAAAATCGGCCAGTTTACTGAACGCTTTGCTCGGTTTTAGTTTTCGGCCGGCAAGCTCTGCGATTTTGTACTGTGCATAGCGCGAAATGCCTTCCTGCCAAAGCTGAAATGACGCGTAACGATAGTCCGCCGGCTTGAGCGAAGCGGCAAAAGCATTTCTCGCTGCAAGATAGGCATCGAGACGTGATCGCCGGTCGGCCTCCGTGTTTGCTTCATATGCTGCGAGCAGCAGATCGGTAAGTTTACGAAAGTCCTTAGCGACTACTTCGTCCTTGTAAGGAAATGGATAATTTATCTGCCACATTCCGGTTGTGTCGCCGCCCGACAGGTCGAGCGCGTCAACATCGGCAAAGTAGCCCGGCCGCGAATATTGTAGCTGATGAAAGTGCTCGTGCAGAACGACAAAGACCCACCGCGTCGATGACTTGTCGGTCGTATTTTCGGCCTTTCCGACGACGATGATCGGTGTTGGGTCAAACGCCGGGAAAGTAGCAAGAAAGTTTTTCTGAAATTTTCTCGGGCGCGCGAAGATCTCGCTTTTTAAGAGCTTGTCGTACCCGATCGACGTGAATTCGTCATTCGGTTTCTGATGGCGAATCAGAAACTCGGTATCGTCCGTTATAAAAAGTATGCCGAACGGAGCCGCACTCCATCTCGGCCAAAGTTCGTCCTGCAGCTTTTCACCTATGCGATAGGCCTCGGCAATACGAATACGGTCGATTTCTTCGATCGACGGGGCTGCAATCGACCAGCCAAACGGAACAAGCAATATCGATAGAAGAAAAACGAACTTTCGCATATCAATATAGACGCGCGTGCAGCAGAATCGGAGACAAAAACATTGTGGGAATTCAGTTTTCCTGCGTAAAACTCGCCCGACAAGACGAGCCGGCAAAATTGCCCGAAATCGGGCGTTTTGGTATCTTAGAAAGTTACCGCACTATTAGATATTTTTATTATAAGGATTAATGAATGGCTACGTCTGCGAAGAAATTGAATTCCAAAAGCAATCATAAGGAAGCGGAAACTATAGTGGCTGAGGCGGCACGGACGACCGAGGCGGATGGATTTGTGCCGGACGAAAAGGTCCAGCAAACGGCCAAAGCGGCGGTTACCGAAGAGGCGACGCCACGGTCGCGGGACCGTCACGGGCTGGACGAGAAGACGCTGGTCGGCATCTATCGCACGATGTATATGTCCCGGCGGATCGACGACAAGGAGATTCAGCTTAAAGGCCAGAACAAGATATTTTTTCAGATTTCGGGTGCCGGTCACGAGGCCGTTTTGGCGGCGGCGGCTTTGGCGATGAAGCCGAAGTATGATTGGTTCTTTCCGTACTATCGCGACCGGGCGTTGATGATCGGACTTGGAATGACCGCGCAGGAGATGTTGTGGTCCTCGGTCGGGGCCGAGCCTGACCCGAACTCGCACGGTCGGCAGATGCCTTCGCATTGGGGGCATAAAGACTTGAATGTTCCTTCGCAATCTTCGTGTACCGGCTCGCAGGCGTTGCACGCGGTCGGCGCAGCCGAGGCAAGCTATCGGGCCTCGCTTGTTAAAGATCTTCAGGAGCTTGTGACCGGTTTCAAGGGCGACGAGGTCGTCTATATGTCGGTTGGCGACGGCACCACGAGCGAGGGCGAGTGGTGGGAATCGCTTAGCTCCGCCTGCACGATGAAGCTGCCGGTGATCTTCGTCGTCGAAGACAACGGCTACGCGATTTCAACGCCGGTCGAAGTCAATACCGCGGGCGGCGATATCTCAAAACTCGTCACGGGATTTCCCGGCCTGCACATTCAAAAGATCGCCGGCACCGATCCGCTCGCGTCCTATGCTGCTTTCAAAACCGCGGTCGAATATTGCCGCGAGCGGAAAGGTCCGGCCTTCATCCACGCCAAAGTTATTCGTCCGTATTCGCACTCGCTGTCGGATGATGAAAAATTGTACCGGCCCGCCGAGGAACTCGAGGCCGATGCCGCGATCGACCCGATCAAGACCTACGCCGAGTTTTTGATGACCGAGGGCATAATCTCGTCGGAAAATCTGGAAGCTTTGCGTAAGGAGATCGACGACGAGGTGAACAAAGCCGCCGACATTGCGATCACCACGCCGCAGCCGGCACCGGAGACGGCGTATCGAAATGTTTATTCGCCGGACATCGATCCGACCGACCGTTCACTGTTCGATACGGAAGAAGGCGCAGAGCTTTCTGGCAATCCCGGCACGATGGTCGATCTGATCAACCGCTGTATGCACGAAGAAATGGAACGCGACGCTCGCATAGTCGTTTTCGGCGAAGACGTGGCCGACGTTTCGCGCGAAGAATATCTCGACCAGGTCAAAGGCAAGGGCGGCGTGTTCAAGGTGACGGCCAATCTGCAGCGAAAATTCGGATCAGCCCGCGTGTTCAATTCGCCGCTGGCCGAAGCGAACATCGTCGGACGCGCGGTTGGTTTATCGCTTCGCGGCCTTAAACCGGTCGTCGAGATCCAGTTTTTCGACTACATCTTCCCCGCTATGCACCAGATCCGAAACGAGGTCGCCGTGATGCGGTGGCGGTCGGATGGCGATTCGAAATGCCCTATGGTCATGCGCGTTCCGGTCGGCGGCTATCTGAAGGGCGGAGCCGTTTACCACTCGCAATCGGGCACGACCCTGTTCGCGCATACGCCCGGTTTGCGGATCGTTTATCCGTCGAACGCTCTCGATGCTAACGGCCTGCTGCGCACATCCATCCGCTGCGACGATCCCGTAATGTTCCTCGAGCACAAACACCTCTACCGCCAGGTCTACAACAAATCCGCTTACCCGGACAAGGATTTCCTCATCCCGTTCGGCAAGGCGCGCAAAGTGCGGGAAGGCTCTGACGTAACCATCGTCACCTTCGGCGCCCTCGTCGAACGCTCAAACCAGGCCGCAAAACGCCTGGAACAGCAAGGCATCACCGTCGATCTCATCGACCTCCGCACGCTCGTCCCCTACGACTGGGAGGCGATTGCCGAATCCGTGCGCAAAACCTCCCGCGTCATCGTCGCCCACGAAGACCCGCTCTCCTACGGCTACGGCGCCGAAATAGCCGCCCGCATCTCCGACGAACTGTTTGAGTATCTGGACGCTCCCGTCCGCCGAGTCGCCGCCACCGACACCTTCGTAGCCTACGCCCCGCAGGTCGAGGATTTCATCCTCCCGCAAAGCGAGGATGTCGAGAAGGCTGTTCAGGAGTTGATGAAGTACTAAGAAATTTAACCGCAGATGGACGCGGATGAACGCAGATTTGTTTGAGCAGTGTCTGGGCGGAAATCTTATTAGAGAGCCTATAACTGCTAAGTAAAATCTTATCTGCGTTCATTTGCGTCCATCTGCTGTAAAATCCTCATTTTATGACGAGCTTCATTACACTCTCGCGTGACAGCGGCTACGCAGATCGCATTAGGGCTTACCGCGTTCTAGTCGATGGTGTGGAGGTTGGCACGATCAACAACGGTGAGTCAAAAACGTTTTCGATCGAACCCGGACCACACGAGATGGTGCTAAAGATCGATTGGTGTAGTTCGAATACGATCAAGTTTGATTTGCCCGCAGCCCGTTCCCTTCGCTTCGAATGTGGTTCCAACCTTCGCGGCCTTGGTATCCTTCTATCTTTTTATTACATTCTTTTCGCTCGTGA
>CADEEU010000022.1:14772-18663 GCA_902826385.1 uncultured Acidobacteriota bacterium
CCAATTGCCTAACAAAACTTGCAGTTTCGGTAATTTTAGGACTTTCATTGGCACGATTATTAGTCCTGTTCGGGAATATCGCCAAGCCAGTAAGATCCGACTCATGAGCGAGTATGTCGAACTCCTCTCCATACCAAACGTCGCTTCGGGGCTAACATTCTATCGCTGCTCCGCTGGTTAAGATAGTTTTGACACAAGCTCAATTATCCGCCACAAAATTCACGTCGAATGCGCTGTCGCCAAGTGAAATGACTTGCGTTGGGTTTGAAAAACGAAACCTCTTGGCCGAAATGCTTACGACCACTGTTCGCCCGGCCTCGATGCCTTCAAAACGATAAAAGCCGAAAGGATTTGAAGTGGCAGTTCTGATCTGGCCCGATCCGTCGTTCAACAGGACGCGGGCACCGCTGACCGCACGGCCATTTGCGTTCGTAACCCGACCAGCGAGCGTTACATCCGCTGCGGTCGGGGCCGAGGCAAGCGACACACCCATCATCCAAAAATCTCCTTCGTTGCGGTCGGGCGAGCTCCAGGTCGGCGTGCCGCCATCGCCGCGAATAAAGACCTGAAACGTCAAGGTCGAGATATTGCTGCCGTTTACCCTGACGGTACCGCAGCCGGCAGTCTCGTTATCGCAATTGGTCAGGATGCCGGTCGCGTTGGCGTTGTTTATCTGGCTGCCTGAAAGGAGCAGAGTGTTATTGCCCTGAAGTTTCGTAAGCGTCACGCCTGGCGTGGTCAGATCGAGCTCTGTTGCATATCCCAAAAGACCGACGAATCCGCCCATACCGACAAAATGCAGATACGGGTTAGTTACCGGCGAGCTGAAATTGATTGTCAGATCGGCCAGGTATATACGGCTGTTCGTAGCCGGAACCGCCAAACCTTCCCAATGCTGGATCGAACTATAGACCGCGAACGCGTGATTGTCGGCAACGGCAATGCCGGTTGCTGTCCCGTTTGAAACACCCGAATATTGAATGTCGACCGGCGCCGCGATCGAGTTCATTTCGTCAAAGATCGGTGTGGTGTTGATCGTCGTCGTCCCGTCGGCACGTCGTCCGCCGAACATCACTACCGGACTGCCCGGCCCGGTGCCGACGCCCGTGTACTGCTGATTTGAAAGCGTTGCCGTTACGCTGACGACCGTGTTGGGCGGAGCACCCGGTGCCGGGTCGGCCAGCAATTGTACCGTTTGCGTTTGTGCCGGCCCGTTAGGCGGCGTCCCGGTATAACTGTTCGCAAACATCTCGACCGAGCTTTGCGCCTGCAAAACCCCCGATAGGAGCAGCATACAAAGTACTGCGTATAAAGATTTCGCCTGCGCGATTCTGCCTGCACCTTTTACGATTTTTTCCACACGTCTCGATAAGATCGCTATCATTTGATGTCACCTCGGTTGTCTTTGAAGAAGGGTTGAAGCTTTTTGAAAGCCAACGAATTTTCAACCAAGCCGAAATCTGGCCGGGCGAGTTCGTAATGAGTGATAACCTACCACACTTGTTTAACATATTCCAAGTAAACATTCAGTACGCAGAAGTTATCTGGCTGTTGAAAGGAAGTGGCAGAAAAATGACCGGTTGGCTAGAAGCGTCTCATTTTTTCAGCAAAAATGAGACGGGTTAAGCACTGTGTTTGCAGCGTTTAAGCCCGATTTCGTCTCACGCCGGCCGGAACAATACAAAATCCTCACAAAATGAGACGAAATCCGCTTTAAACATTGCATTCAAACAAGTTATCTGACAGCACCCGCAATCCAACTTTTCAAACACCAAGAATCGGGCCAGGCAGGTCCGAGAAGTATGATCGCATTCGTTGCGTAGATTGTCAATTATTTTATGTATGCAACGTCTGCGGCAAATTAAGAGGGGCCAATCGAATGTAGAATGTGGCGATTAAAATCGGTGAAGCCCGGTAGGTGCGACAACGCTACAAACGACAAATAAAGCACGTGCCGCTCCTTCCGGTTCCAAGTTTTCAGATTACTCGGCCGCGTGTGACCGATGGTCCGCAATCGCCAGAATGCTCGGGAAGCCGGTTGGGATCTCACGTCCTTCCACCTCGTGGCCGCAGATCGCAAAGCCGAGACCGGAGTTGCGAAACCTGATCTCATCCAGCTCGGTCCTGAAATCGAAGCCGGGCAAAAGCGACGCCGACAGTGCGGCCGGCGAGCTTTTTCGCGGCAGCTTTTCGTCCGTCATTGCGGAGTTGTATGCGAACACGGCCATGATCACCGAGGAGCGTTTCAGGTCTTCTTCCAGAATACGGTCGGCGACGTCCTGCGTGGTGTGCCACGAGCGGGTGAAATATTCGATGGGGTCCTGGATGAACTGAAAACCGGGCAGGCCGACATAATCGAACGATTGGTGATCGGTGCCGCCGGTGTCGCTGATCGTGACGGTCGTCGCGCTCCAGTCTTTGAACGGCGTCAGCCAATCTTTGAACGTCGAGCGAAGCTGCTCGTTACCCTGCAAGTAGATTCCGCGTATCTGGCCGGTGCCGTTGTCGAGGTTGTAATACGCGGCAAATTTTTCGTGCTCGGCTTTTTTGTTTATCGCCGGTTTGCCGCCGGTAAACAATGAAAAGAATGCCGAGTCGCTGCCGTCGCCTACCGTGGCAAAGTTTTTGGCGACATAGCCGCGTGAGCCGAGCAGGCCCTGTTCTTCACCCGTCCACAGCCCGATGCGGATGGTGCGTCGCGGCTTTAAACCCGAAGCCTGGATCAGCCGAACGGCTTCCATCACAACGGTCGTTCCGGCACCATTGTCGGTCGCACCCGTACCGGCGTGCCACGAATCAAGATGGGCACCGACCATGACGATCTCGTCTTTAAGCGCCGGGTCGCTGCCCGGTATCTCGGCGATCGTGTTGTAACCCTGCAGGTCGTCGTCATAGAACTGCGTTTGCAGATCGACGGTCATTTTAACGGGCACGCCCTGCTTGATCAGGCGAACGAGGCGATTGTACTGCTCGACCTCTGCCACAAGCTGCGGAATCGTCGCCGGTGCATTCTTCGACGCAACGCGCAGCCCGAAATTCGGCGGTGTTCCAGGAGCGTTCGGCGGAAGACTTGCACCCATCACGCGTATCGTTCCCGCGTCAACGCCGAAACCCGAATCGATCAGCACGGCGGCACCTTCGTCGAAATACATTTTCGTCTTCTTATAATTGAACATCTGCGCGGCCTTTTGCTGTTCGGTCGGCGCCGGCTGGGGCTGCTGCGGTCCCGCGGGTTTCGCGTTTTCCATTGCGGTCAAAGCTTCGTCGGTCTGCCTTGAAGCCGTCGGTTTGAAGATGTTCTCAGTCACCGCGCGCTCCGGTGCGGTCAGCACTATCGCTCCCTTCAGCTTTCCTTTGTATTTTTCAAGTCCGGCCTCGTCGGTTGCGTCGATATACACGACATCGGCGGTGACCGGTCCGTTCGTGGACGGCGACCAGGCTTTTGGATAAGCCCGGAAAGCGGTAGTTTGTTCGCCGGCGGTCACAAGCGCCGAAAACTTTTTCAATTCCCATCCGCGGCCGAATTCGCCCCAGGGATCGACCTTTGCGTTCGTCTGGCCCCATTTTTCAAGCTGCGTTTTTGTCCACTGATTGGCCCGCTTTTGACCGGGCGAATTGGTCAGGCGCGGCCCGATAACGTCGGTTAAATAGCGGATGGTCGCCATGGCCTGCGAGCGGTTCATGCCTTCATCCTTGAGCTTTGCCAATGCGTCCGGCGCGGCCGCGGGCTGCTGTCCCACAGCTAAAATCGGCATGATAAGCGATGCAAATATTGACAATGCGATAACTTTCTTTTGAAACATTTATGGAATCTCCTGAATAAAAAAATCGACGAAAAGCCGGAGTGCAAAAACACATACACATGGCTTAGCGGCTTTTCTTGCGTGCTCC
>CADEEU010000023.1 GCA_902826385.1 uncultured Acidobacteriota bacterium
CCGTTCCCGCATCCACCCGCGAAATGGACGGAATATCGTTGTTCGGCGAATACTGCATCGCTATCCCAACTTCCTTCGACGCCTTACCGTTCACAGTGATCGCCTTCAGCACCTGGTCCTTAAGCAGCGACCATTCGCGATAGATCAGCTTTCTGCCCGGCAGCGAATCCAACTGGTCCGGCTCGATCGCATGCACGACCTTAACCGGCTCGCCGCTTGCGGGAACAAAATAAAACCACCGCCGCGAGCCGCCCAGCCGCTCCGTCTTCAATATCCGCGGAGCCAGCGGGTCGCTCCCGCGAAAATCGTAAAACAGCCAGCCCGTAAAATTCTGCTGCTTTAAAGCCGACTGAATATCGGCGATCCGTCTTTCCTGTTCGGTCTGCGCCGCCGGGCCGAAAGAAAGCGCCGGGGAAACAATGGCCGACAAAACGCAGAATAGAGTTAGAAGTGCGTAATTCATAAGAGATTTTTCGGAATAAGTGATTGGTAGTAGGTAAAAAGTTATAACGGATGCGCAAAGCAAAATCGTACGACTTATCTTTTATCAAATCCGCCATTCTTCATTATCACTTTTTACCTATCACCTATCACTTATTTCGGAGGTTGCTTCACCGAAAAAGCTCGCTCCGCTACCTGCAGAAATTCCTTCACCTGCATGTCCCAATACTTCCAGTCGTGGACGCCGGGCAGTTGGCGATATTCATGCGGCACTTTTTTTTCAACCAGCAGTTGGATGAAGTCGGTATTGTTTTTAAACAAAAAGTCTTCGGTACCGCAATCGATGTAGAGAAAAGGCATCGCTTTGATTTTCTCAGGCGAAGCTTCACGGACGAGGGCGAAAAGATCGTTCGATTTTTTCGTCGCGCTGTCGGGCTCACCGAAAATGGTGATCAGCGAGGTGCGAATGTTTCCGGGCGGCAGATCGTCGGCCGTACGATAAGACGACGCAAAGAGCGCTCCGCTAAACGAACCGGCGAGCCTGAACATTTCGGGATATTTCAGCCCGAACTTCAAGGCCCCGAAACCGCCCATCGACAAGCCGGCGATCGACCTGTTCGAACGGTCCGCCGCTGTACGAAATTTTTTGTCGATCTCGGGGATCAGTTCCTTGATAATGTAGCTCTCGTACTTGTCCGTCTGCTTCGTTGCGCTGTCCGTGTACCAGCCGTTCTCGCCCTCCGGCGTTACGATGATGAAATTGTACCGCGCGGCGTAATCCGTCAGCTTCGTCCGGTCGGTCCAGTTGTCGTAATGACCGGTCAGTCCGTGCAGCAAATAGATCACCGGGTAGCGAAAAGCAGAACTTTTAGCGTCCGAATATGCGGCCGGCAGCACGACGCGATAGGGCATATCGCGGCCCATAAGTTTGCTGGCTAATCTTTCTTCCTTTACGTTCGCCGGCAGAGGCGCCTTTTGCACCGACGGCTGGGCTGCGGCAATCTGTGCAATGGCGAACAGCAGAACGAGGACAACAATCGGCCTTAGCTCTCGTAGTTTGTCGGCTGTAAGGCTGTTCATTTGGAAAAAAGCCCCCCGAACCATCCGGTCCCGCCCTCATCCTTTGCCGCAATTTGGGCGAGTTCACCGGCGTCCAGCCACACGCCGGTGCATGTATTGCAAACGTCGATCTTAACGGTTTCGTAATCGGCTTCGTAAAGCGTGCCGTTGCATTTCGGGCACTGAAGCTGAAGGTCCTTCGAATCTTCTGACTCGATCTTAGCCTTCATTTTTTCGAGCAGCTCTTTTTCTTTTTGGCGAAAATATTCGTTCTCCAGCGCACGTCCACGGTCGTCCAGTTCTAATGGCATAAATGCAGTTTTATCTCCTGTAAATTTTGGTCGTTTACAGATAGAAAAATAACAGTTTGTAGGGATTAGTAAAAGTTTGAACGCCTGAACAAAAAAACGAGATGTCTGGGAGGTAGCTTGATCGGCTCCAGCGGAGCCAAATATTTGTAGAACAGCAGGCAATAGAAATCACGCGGAGCTCCGGAGGCCTCCCATCACGCTTCGGTCTTATGAATTGATCTTATCCGCTGTCGTGCTTTTTTCGAACGGCTGGAGATCGGGCGGCGTTTGAGGCTTGAGCCGGCCCATTCGGAGACTTGTTTTAGCGGGTGCCATTCGAGGTCTTCCTGCGGCAGTACTTCACTGGAAGAGTCTTTCAATCGGAGCGTGCCGAACGCGACAAAAAATATCAGCAAGTTAAAAATCGCCCCGATCAGCACTACCAGCCAACCCGGCGCCAGTCCGACCTGTGCACGGGCGAACATTATCTCCCAAAACCGCTCGCGGTCCTGAGGCGTTACTGTCGGTATCGGCGACGGGTGAATATAGATCTTCAATGCCCAGGACAGCGCCAGCAGCACAAAAATCCAAAGATAATTCGCACGCAAACGGCGTCCGACCGCTTCCCATTCGCTGATCGTAAAATGCGGAACCAGCAGATCGGCCGAAATATGCTCGGCCCATTCCTGATCGGGCGGCATGGTCCGCTGCGAAAGCATCGGGGCAAAATAGCCGGTTTCCAAAACACGTACGCGGTTGGCCCAAACCTCGTAATAACGGTATCGCCGGGCTTCCATGAACAGGAAGATCGAAACGAGTATCGAATTGATCGGGATCGCAAAATGCGGATTGTCCGGCGAGCTGAAAACGAACGACAGCGTCGCACCGGCCGTGATCACGGCCCAGTTGGTCGTAGCGTCCAGGCGTCCGCGCCACACGTTCGACCGCTGAATCTCGCCGCGATAAAAGTGCACCATCGCGGTGTTGAATTCCGCGGGAGCAAGTTTTTTTGCGATAGTCTGCGGTGAAGCCTTCGGTTTCTCGTTGCGTTTATGGACTTCTTCTGCAAAAGCTCGAAAGGACTCCGGGACTTTGGTTATGTGCAGTTCTTCGTCGGACATTCGAATGCCGGTCCGAGCATCGTCTCTCATAGCGTGCTTGGGGAAAGGAAATCGGAAGGCGGCGCGAAACCTTCGCTATTCGAAAAATTAGCACCTTCGCCCTTGTTTTGCAAGAATCTTACAGAAACGAAGGTGTCTGGATTTGCGTTACCGTTATTTAAACTTGATTCTTCCTTTCGCGGTCTTTGCGAACTTTGCGTCAGAAAAAGGATTTCACGCGAAGATCGCGAAGAACGCAAAGGAAGAAGTAGGAAGAAAAATCCTGAACTAAGCAAGCCGGTTTCCAGCCTATCGGCCGTAACGATAGAATTGGCGTATGAACGAAACCGACGAGCAATTCATGCGCATCGCCATCGAACGAGCAGCGGCTGCGATCGAATTCGATGAAGTTCCCATCGGTGCCTGCCTGGTCGACGAAAATGGCGAGGTCGTCGCCGCATCGTTCAACCGCACAATAACCGATTGCGACCCGACCGCTCATGCCGAGATACTCGCCCTCCGCGAAGCCGCAAAAAAGATCGGAAATTATCGGCTGACCGACACAACGCTTTACACAACGATCGAGCCCTGCGTAATGTGTGCCGGTGCGCTGGTGAACGCCCGCGTAAAGCGCCTGGTTTACGGTGCCGCAGATGAACGTTTTGGAGCGGTCGAAACGCTCTTTCGCCTCTGTGACAACGATTCGCTCAACCATCGCCTCGAAATCACGTCCGGCGTACTCGCCGCCGAATGCCGCAAGCTGATGCAGGATTTCTTCAAAGTAAAACGCAACTAAACGGTTCGACACTTTATCCTTTCGCCGTTATCCTTTATACTTTTCGTTCGCGCGGAGAGGTGCGAGAGTGGTTGAATCGGGCAGTCTCGAAAATTGTTGAGCCTTAACGGGTTCCGTGGGTTCGAATCCCACCCTCTCCGCCAGCAAAATCCCTCAAAAACGTCCGTCCTTCTGTTCATATGCGCCTAACACTGCTGCAACGAACGACGAATCGGCATCTTTCGACACTCATCCTTATCGTTATCATCCTCGGCTCTACGCTAGGCTGTGCCCGGATATCCGAACTGGTAAAAAAAGGCCGCGGCGATGGAGCACCGACGCCCCCGCCGACCCGTGATTATCCCGGCCAGACCGGCGGTAATGAAAAGGAAAACAATCTGGTCAAAAAGACGAACTTTTACATAACGGACTGTTACAACCGTTATTCCAATCGGATTGTCGAAAGCCACAACCGCTATCTATCGTGGGTCAAGAACGCCGACCAGGGACCAACAGGCAAAGAATCGATCGTTTACGGTCTTTACGATGTAAGTGGCGACGGCTCCGACTGCGAAAAATCGATGGCGTCCGCAAAAGCGCTCGAGCCGTTCATGCCCGAGCTTGACGAGGCTGCCGACAATTATGTCGTCGCGCTCAAGGAAGCGATCACGGCCATCCGCGGCATTTATCAGTATTACGAACAGGACGATTACAAAGACGACAATTTCGCCAAAGGCAAAGCCGCTCACGCCGGCCTGATGGACGCTTTCAGCAAGTTTAAGACAGTGAACACCACTTTTGCCCAGCAGGTCGATAAGCTGGAAGACGACGTAGCCCAAAAGGAGCTTACCCGCCTTACCGACGAAGGAAAAACGTACGAAGCCACCGTGGTCGAAACCGGCATAAAAGCGAAAAAGATCAAGAATCTTCTCCAAAACAAGCAGTACGAAGAGATCACCGCCGATGAGCTTACGCCTTTGATCGACGATTTCAGTGCTACCGTCGACAAGATGAAAGCCGGCAACGCCAAGCCTACGACAAGCATGTACACAAGCGCGTGCGATGATTTTCTAAAAGCGTCGAAAGAGATGATGCGCCGCAAACGCGACAACAAAAAGTTTACCGACTTCGAACGACGCCAGAACGACATGGGAGCCGGCTGGATGGTCGAAGGCTCGCCCGACAAGGTAATCAGGGCCTACAACGACATGATCCAGCGCCGAAGATTTACTCAGTTTTAATTTTTAGCCGCGGATTTGCGCTGATGACACGGATTAGTACTTTTCTTAAACTTTCTTATCCGCGTCCATCTGCGTTCATCTGCGGCTAAACCTCTTTTTGCCGTCTTGACGTAATCCTTCCAAAAGACGAAAATTCCCTCAAAAGCAACACCACGAACAAAAACTGGCTTCTGGGAGGATTCTTTATGCCTTTGACAAAGAGGTTGTCGGCGGAGTTTATCGGTACGTTATGGCTTGTTCTGGGCGGCTGCGGCAGTGCCGTTCTTGCGGCCAAAGTCAGCACCGCGAACATGGGAATTGGATACGCGGGCGTCTCGCTGGCGTTCGGTCTGACGGTGCTGACCATGGCTTACGCGATCGGCCACATATCCGGCTGTCATTTAAATCCGGCCGTGACGCTCGGTTTATGGGCCGGAAAGCGTTTTCCGGCGAAAGAGATTTTACCGTATGTCGCTGCTCAGGTTCTCGGCGCCATCGCCGGTGCAGGAATTTTGTGGATCATCGCTTATGGCCGGATCGGTTTCTCTCTCGCGGGCGGATTTGCCGCAAACGGTTACGCCGATCATTCGCCTGATGGCTATAACGTACTGTCGGCTTTCGTGGCCGAGGTCGTGATGACTTTCTTTTTCCTGGTGGTGATTCTCGGCGCCACCCACGGCAAGGCTCCGAAAGGCTTCGCCCCCGTCGCCATCGGCTTGTGTCTAACGCTCATCCATCTGATCAGCATTCCCGTGACGAACACGTCGGTCAACCCGGCCCGCTCGACCGGACCGGCCGTTTTTGTGCAGGGCTGGGCCATTGCACAGCTATGGCTTTTCTGGGTCGCGCCCATCCTGGGTGCATTGCTCGCCGGGTTTTTGTATACTTGGCTGGTCGGCGACGACGAACCCGAGGTTACTGGGGAAACGCCCAAACCTGAGGTCCTCGACGAAGCTGCATAAACGGAAAGGTGCAAGAGTGGTTGAATTGGCAGCATTGGAAATGCTGTGAGCCTTAACGGGTTCCGTGGGTTCGAATCCCACCCTTTCCGCCAGTATTTAGTTCAAGAAGATGTCTGAAGAATCGAAATCGAGGTTAAAACTCCGTTAGGAGTTTGATGTTTATAGTATTCGTAAGGCAAATGGAGCCAAGCTCCGTAGGAGCGGCATCGATTCCGTGAATCGGCTTAATGCCGCCGCTAATGGGGCTCTATTTATTTTCTCACCGCTCGCGTCTATAAACATTTCGCTCCGAACTCTTCCAAAAAAAACGCTTTACAAATCTTTACTTATGCCGGCATAAATCTGATTTATAATCCGTCTCGTCAGCCTTAAAATTTTGCTCAAAAATTCAACAACATTTCTTCACCTTGAGGGAGAACTATGCCCAAATTCACACTCACACTGTTTGTTGTTTTCGCTTTGCTGATCGTCACTATCGTCACGCCGGTTTCGGCTCAGCCGGCGGCCAAATCGGGACCTGATGAATCGGTCGCTCAAACGTCGAATGCGAACTCTCAAACCGATCTTAAACAGGTTTTTGACGAAGAGACCAAAAAGTTCAATGCCGATTCGGCACGTTTCGACCCGCACAAGCTCGAAATGGAAAAGAACCGTCGTCAGGCCAAACGAAAATGGACCGGTAAGGACACCGCTCTCGTCGTCGCCATCGCCGTCGGCGTCGCAGCGCTAGTTTTCCTGCTCGTTAAATACGGAAAAGAATGCATACGAACAAGCCCCGACGGTTGTGCACTGTACACCGACGAATACTGCACCTGCGCCGAATACAAGCAGGAAACTCAGGCCCGCGGCGTACGTTAGTCCGGCCGAACAACAAGATTTTCGGGTCGGCCAACTTTATCCTTTCGCCGCAATTCGATATTCTGATAAGTGGCTTCAGGCTCCGCACAAGGCTTGTGTTGTGAACTCCGCTAGGCGAGGAATCGAGCAACGGTAGCAATTTCATCCTGTGTTGCGGTTAAGTCTGAAGCCGCTTCTTATCTCCAACAATCTAAGCCAGACACTAAACGATCATAGCCCTCGTTCTGCCCACGCCGATCAGCGACCTGAGATCGAGCACGAGAATGCCGTCTCCATCGATATGAGCTGTCCCGAAAGCGGCCGTTCGCGGTACATAAATGCCGTTATGCCGACAGAACATATTGGCCCGAATGATGCGGTGCCGCGCGCCTTTTTTCGCGATCATCGGATATCCATTCACCGCGTCCGCATTCGTTGGTGAAATCCCGATCGTATGGTTTCGCTTGTCGAACAACAGTACCGCCGCCGCCGGCCTTCCCAACCGCTCAAATGCCTTTGCCCCGATCATGATCTCGCCCTTGCGGCTCAATGTAACGTGCAATCCATCGCCGTCACGGTTCACCTCCGGCCCGAACCTGAATTCTTCCCACTGCCTCTCAAACGCCATAAAACTCACTCCGACCGCAGGTTGCGATCTTTATTTTGTATCATACACGCAACATCGTCCCGTTTGCAAATATTTATTTTTATTTTAGGCGGAGCAGGCGGAGGACGAGTTCAACCGGAGCAAGCGGAGCAGGCGGCCACAGATTCCGGCCAAGCAGGAAGCCGCGGGAGCCCAGGCCGCCGTCCCCCACAGACGACGCAGCGGAGCCGGAAGCGGATCGAGATTCAGATGTAGATTTTCGACACAAGGCGAAGGACTTGCCGCGCGTTGCGGCGTTTTGATTGCAGCCGTGGCGTTGACGCCACGTTGGGGTCATAACGTATTTCCGTCGCGTCAGCGACGGCTGAAACCTTCTCGCTTTCTTCAGATAAACAACTCGGCCGAGACCTTGAATCTCTGGGCTAAACGTTTTGCCCGAGTTTTACTGATCGATCTGCTGCCGTTGAGCTCCCTTGAAACGGCGGACTGGGTTCCGAACACATCTTCCGGATCGGTTTGCTTCAGATCATTCTGGTCCATCAAAAACCGAAGCGCGTCCGCCGTGCTGACATCGGGCAACGGCTCAAGCCCGTCGGCCTCAAATTCTTCCAGCAACTTGGCTAACAGCTCAAACAACCTCGATTCTTCCGGCGAAAGATTCTCCTCACCCTTATCAATCAGCCCATTAAAAATCGACTCAATTCGGTCGTATTCCTTCTCGTCACCAATAACGCCCGGAACCGTTTCAGCCAGCAGCTTCCCGTAGATCATAGTGTTATAAGTCATCACCACACCTCATTTACAATCAGCCTGCCACCGATTTTCGTAATACTCCGAAATGCGTTAACACAAAGCGAATAGCTCCGCCGAACGATCGACAAACCCGTTAGAACGATCATTTTGTATCTTCAGATTGGTCAGGCCTTTGCTTAAATTTTTCCAATAGCCACTTGAGGACCGCCTGTTGGTCGGGTATCGTCGCTCGACGAATCTGGCTGAGCAAATAGACCCGATCAGGTTTGGGAAGTGCAGTGTTTTGAAGCCCCTCGTTGCAATTCGTACAAACCGATCGAAGATTGCCGGGTGAATCATCACCGCCTTTGGACTTATCGATGATGTGGCCCATCGTAAGCCTGACTGTTCTTGTGGTGTGGAAGGGATCAGGATCGCCGGCCGCTAGCCCACACATCTGGCACGTATAACCATTTCTTTCCAAGACCCACGCTCGCGTCTCTTTTGAGATTTTGCGGTTGAATGCCGGAAGACGTTTGTCAGTTTCAAGCAAGTATTCATCTTGCTTTAGATCGGCCCGATCCTTATGACTCAAAATCTGGTAGCCTTCCTCGTTCCGCAGTTCGCGAACCCGTCGTGCCCATTCGCTGGCACCGCCACTTGCTATCTGAATGTCTCTGGATTTAAGAACCTTTCCAAGATTGTTTAAGAAGTATTCGAGAATCAGTCTTTTCGATCCGGGTCCGCGCGCCATAATTATTTGGAGGCTGAAATCATGTGGAGGTTCGGTTGAACAAACTCTCCGCGTACTTTTGCAATCTCAACATACTTAGGATTTAATTCAACGAGAATTGACTTTCGCCCTAACTCCGTTGCGGCGACACCGGTTGTTCCAGAGCCGCCGAAGGGATCGAGAATGACGTCGTTTGCTTTGGAACCAAGTTGAATGCAGCGGCGGGCCAGTTCTCTCGGAAAGGCAGCGGGATGACCATTTCCGTTGGGCTCCGGTCCGAGGATCCAGAAGTTTCTGAGATTGGCTCCGCTTGCTTCCCGAAAACCATTAGGATTATAGAAATAAGTTGGCGATTTCGTGAGAAGGAAAATTTCCTCCGTAGACGTCGTCGGCCTGTTCTTTACGCTCTCAGGCATCGCGGTTTTCTTAACCCAAGTGATACGGGAGCGCAAAAACCAGCCGTCCTCCTGCAAGGCAAACGCTACTCTCCACGGAAGCCCCATGAGATCACGATCTTTTAGTCCCCAGACATCAGGAACCTTACAGTTACGCCTTTGGATTAATTTCTTGGTGTTGCCCACGATTGCGTTGGGACCATGGCGACCTGTTCCGCCGTTTCGAGCATATCCATCACCGACGTTTAACCACACTGTACCGTCCTTTCGTAAAACTCTACGAACCTCGCAAAACACGGCAACAAGGCCCTCAACGTATTTTTCTGGCGAATCCTCGGCTCCGATCTGGTGCGGATGATCATAATCCCGCAGGCCCCAATATGGCGGAGAAGTTACACAGCACTGAACACTCTCGCTTTCCAATTTCGGAAGCATTTCAAGGCAATTCCCCTGAATCACTCGATGGCGTTCTAAATCATCAACACTTTTGTGAATCAGCAACATTGGCAACATTATAAACTGGAATGCAGAGATTCAACAGTTGGCATTATTGCGCAATCGAAAGGCGTTCAGATGCTTACCTTTTACTAATCCGAAGTTAGCCATTACAATTGACCTGAACCAAAAATGAGCTATCAGGTAATTGCCAGAAAATGGAGGCCGCAGACTTTTGAGGAGGTTACGGGGCAGGAGAGTATTACGCAGACTTTGCGTAACGCCCTGGAGCACGACCGGCTGCATCATGCTTATCTGTTTTCGGGGGCACGCGGCGTGGGCAAGACGACGACCGCACGGCTTTTGGCAAAGGCCCTGAACTGCCACAAGACGCAGGACAAACCGAACATACTTCCCTGCCGGACGGACGACGCGGACGCTTGCCCGTCGTGCATCGAGATATCGGAAAGCCGTGCGATGGACGTGCTTGAGATCGACGCCGCTTCGCACACGGGCGTGGACGATATCCGCGACACCATCCTTGAGGGCATCAACATCCGCCCGGCCCGCGACCGCTATAAGGTCTTCATCATCGATGAGGTCCACATGCTGTCGAAATCGTCGTTCAATGCCCTGCTAAAAACGCTGGAAGAACCGCCGCCGAACGTTGTGTTCATAATGGCGACGACCGAGCTGCACAAGGTGCCCGAGACGATCCTGTCGCGGTGCCAGGAGTTCGAATTCCGCACCATCGCCCTGCAAAAGATATTCGACCGGCTAAAGCTGATCGGCGAGGCTGAAAAGGTCGATATCGATAACGCCGCGTTGAAAGAGATCGCTCGTTCCGGCGAAGGCTCGATGCGTGACGCACAGTCTAATTTCGATCAGGTAATAAGCTTTTCCGGCGAGAAAATAGCGGTTAAGGATGTAACGAACGCGCTCGGCCTGGCCGGTTCCGAAGTGCTGATAAAAGTGCTTTCGGCCATCGCCGCACGCGAACCGAAAGTCGCTCTTGAGGTAGTTTCCGACCTGACCGCACGCGGGCAGGACCTGCGGAATTTCTGCCGCGATCTGTTGTCGCTGTTTCGCGATCTGCTTGTGTTCAAGGTTTCCGGTGGCGACGAAAAGCTTTCAGAATCGGCCGCGCTTACGCCCGCCGAGCTTTCACAGCACGCCGCGTCGTTTTCCGAATCCGACCTCGTCCGGTTCTTCAATTCCCTGGCCGAAACCGAAACCAAATTGCGCGAGGCCGTGCAGCCGCGTTACGTCGTCGAAATCGGATTGGTTAAGCTGATCGAAATGCGAAGCGTTACCGCTGTAGAAACGCTTATCGAACGTCTTGCCGCGCTTGAAAAAGGTCTCTCCGGCGGCGTTACCAATGCCGTCGCCGCACCCAAATCTTCCCCACCCGCCGTCGAGGAAAAAAAAACTTTGAACGCGGCTCCGGTGGTTGAAAACCTACGAATTACGCCGCCGCCCGAACCTGTTATTGAAGACGCGATTGAGCTTACATCCGTCGATGTTCTGGAATTCCCTGAGCCTCCCGAATATTTTGATCCGGAAGAAAACTATTCCGGGCCTGAGCCGAAAATTATCGGCCGCGACCGTGAAACCGACGCCAGCCCGGGCTATGACCTGAGCTTTCTGGACTCGATCGACCTGCCGCTGCCGGACATTTCTTCGGAAGAGCTTGAACACGCCGATGACGATTGGCTCGACAGTGCCTTTGACAGAAAATTGGCCGCGACGGGCGACGATCTAAAACCGCTGCCGCACGCCAGCGCCATCGCCGCTGCCGCATTAAAACGGAGATCGCAGTCCGAATCGACGCTTACCAACGGCAACGGCTCGGCCGCCGCTCCGGCTCGCCAGACTGCCGTTTATACTCCGCCGGTTTTTGAGGAAGAACCCATTCTCGAGATGCCTGTTTTGTCTGCCGATCCCACCGAAGAAGAGCTGCTCGCCTACGCAAATGCCGACCGCGTTGTCCGCAGCACGCTGAAAATTTTTCGCGGCTCGATCAAATCCGTTCGAAAGCGATAAACGGAACCTTGCACGCTCGCCTTTCGTATTTTGAATAGATTTGGCAGAATCAGTGCATACCGAATGAAAAACAAACTTGCCCCGGCAAAACCGCATTTTTCACTCGTGCTGATCGCAATTCTCTTCAGCAGCATTGCCGCGTTCGGGCAATCGGATCAACCATTTTCACTAAACACCTCGCCGCTGCCGGCACCGACCGCTCCGGTCAATGATTACGCGGGCGTAATCGACGCCGCGACAAAAGCACAGCTCGATAAACGGCTGATCGATTTTAAGAAAAGCTCGGGCGTCGAGATCGGCGTTGCCGTCGTTAAAACTACAGGCGAACGCGCGATCTTCGACTATTCGCTCGCGGTCGCCCGCGGCTGGAAGATCGGCTCGAAAGAAGACGACAACCCAAGCGCTCTGTTGTTTGTCGCGATCGACGACCGCAAATATTTCACGCAGGTTAGCAAAGACCTCGAGGACGAACTGCCCGACGGCATCGTCGGCAACCTGCAGCGGCAATACCTCGTGCCTGAGTTTCGGAAACAGAACTACACTAAAGGCATTTCGGACACGATCGAGGGTTACATTAAGCGTATCGAATCCGTCCGCAGCGGCAAGGCACAACCAACCGCCTCACCCGCCGGATCGCGTTCGGACGACGGTTTGCCTTCGGGGTTTTTCACGCTATTTTGCTGCCTGGTCGCCGGACTTGTCATCGTGCTGATAATTCTGGCCAATCGCGGGGGCGGGTCCAAATCGAACCGTGATCATGACCGATGGGGCGGCGGATTCGGAGGCGGCGGATCGGCTTTGCCCTGGATAATCGGGTCGGGAATCGGAAGTTCGGGCGGCTCCTCATCGTCAAGTGATTGGGGTTCGAGCGGTTCCGGTTGGGGTGGCTTTGGCGGCGGTGGAGACTTTGGCGGCGGCGGAGCGGGAGGAGATTGGTAAAAAATGACACACCAATTTGAAGCGTTCATTGACGATTTGAAAAGCACGCACGGCCGGAACCTGGCTTCGGTGACGCTGTACGGTTCGGCCGCCGCGGGCGATTTTATTCCTGCGAAATCGGACTATAATCTACTGATCGCGCTTCATCGCATCGCTCCGGAAGATTTGCGAAACGCACACGCTTGCGTTCGCGAATGGCATAGGATGGGTCATCCGGTGCCGGTTTACTTCACGGTGTCCGAGCTTCAAAACGCGGCCGACGTGTTCCCCATCGAATTTCATCAGATGGAGGTCGCCCGAAAAGTTCTCTACGGCACCGATGTTCTCGCAAGTTTGAAAATCTCGGACGCGTTCTTGCGTCACCAGGTTGAGTACGAGCTGCGCAGCAAGCTGATCCAGCTTCGGCGGCAATACATCCCGGCGTCGGCGTCGGTCGATGGGCTCAAAAATCTGATGGGTGACAGCCTGGCCAGTTTTTCGGCCTTGTTCAGGGCGGTGCTGCTCCTGCACGGTGTAAATCCGCCAGCAACTAAGCACGAGATCGTGGCCCTGACAATTCAACGCCTCGGCCTGGACGGGACGGTATTTGAAAAAATATTTAATATTCGTGAGAATAATTTTACCGGAAAATTTGAGGATGCTGAGGCCAACCGGCTGTTTGGCGAGTACATGGAACAGATCGAACGAGTAATTGATTCGGTTGATAGAGTGGGGAAAGTGTAGGACAGGCCCTCGCCCTGTCTCGTACCATATTTGGACCCGGACAGACCTAAAGGTTTGTCCTACACAGTTAAGGAGAAGAACAATGAAAAGAGCAATTTTGTTGACCGTCGCGCTGGTTGCCGCATTTGGCCTGAGCGGCTGCAGCTATAATGAACTTACCGCCAAACAACAGCAGGTAAAAGGAAAATGGGCCAACGTCGAAAGCTCGATGCAGCGTCGTGCGGACCTGATCCCAAATCTGGTCGAAGCAGCCAAAATGGCCGGCGTCCAGGAACAGGAAGTTTTCGGGCAGATCGCGGACGCTCGTTCGCGGCTTCTGAATGCTCAGCAAGCCCAGCCAGCGGGCACGGACGGAGATAAAACACCTGAGCAAAAGCAGGCTGTGATCGATGCAAACAATAGCTTTGGCGGAACGATCGGGCGTTTGCTGGTACTTCAGGAAAACTATCCCGTGCTCCGGTCGAACGAATCTTTCCTAAAACTGCAGGATGAGCTTTCGGGCACCGAGAATCGCATCAATACGGCACGAATCGATTTTAACGATACCGTAACTGCTTACAACACGACGAGAAACTCGTTTCCCGCCGTACTGACCGCTGGCTTGCTTGGATTCAAGGAAGAGCCGTTCTTCCAGGCCGATGAAGGAGCACGACAGGCGCCAAAGATTTCTGACGCAAATTCATTGAGGAGGCCGGCCACGGCACCCAACGCACCGGCACCGGCCGCAAATGCTCCGGCGGCCAACAAACCATAACTAAAAGCCCCTCGAACTGCACATTGAGCAGTGATCGCAAGGCTTGCCGTTCGGCTCGAACGTGCAGGCCTTTTCGTTTTTGAGGCCTTCGATTATCCGATCGGCGACCGCTTCAAGAACGGCAAACTTTTCCTGGCTGGGATGAACGGATTGCGGATTACGGATTGACTGCGGATTCGAAGCGGATTCGAGTTTGTCTAAGCGGTGATTGATTTTCTCGAGAATAGCAAACACGGACGGAAGATCGCCGTTCTGCTCAGATTCGAGCAACTTTGTAATTCGTTCGGCTAATTTTCGGGTGTCACTCATTTACTCTCGTCGTCTTCGATATAGATGTCGTCAGCTTGATCAACTCTACGCACTCCGCATTGATCGAATCATACTCTTTGTCCGCCAAAAATTCTCCTTCGTGAAGAATCATGAGCCAGAACTCGGTCTCTGCGGCCCTTTTCTCATAGCAACATACATCTCGGACGCAAAACCTTGCCGTGACTCAGCCTGCGTGGCCTCTTTAACGTGTTTTGCAATGAAGGTTCCCGCCAGCAAAATCTGCTTGCTCAAAACGTACTCATGTCTTTCGTGAGTCAGATACCGATAAAGCTTTACAATCCGCAAAGCAAACTTAATCGACTTTTCAAGAACAAGACTTTGAGACATAAAAATCTTAAAACTATCAACTATTAACTAGAAAACTATTAACTGATTAGAACAAACAGACAGTTGATAGTTCTACAGTTAATAGTTGATAGTTATTTTTCGGCCGGCAAAAGATCTACATAATCAACAACAGCAACAATTGCCGAATCAATCGCTGCACCCGGCTTGCCGGTTGCGGCGGTTGAGGCGGACCAGCCTTCCTGGGCTATTACGACGATGTCTCCTTCTCCGGAATCGACCGAATCTAGGGCGAGGCAGGTGTATTCCATGTCATCGCCTTCTGGCGTAATCTGGCGGCAGAGCATTATCCGCGAGCCTTCGTATCGCTGGTTCTTTTGGGTCGCAACGACGTTACCTATGACGCGGGCTATCAGCATTACTTTCTTTCGAGATTTTGGACGTGGCCGGCGGAGTCGATTATGCCTACTATCGTACAGTCGGTCGGCGTTTCATCGCGTTTGAATGGAAAGGAAGCCTCTTTTCCTCGGCACCAGAAAACAAGTTCGCCCACGCCGGCGCCGACGGAATCCAGAGCGATCATCAGGTTTCCTTTTTCTTTCAAATCGGCGTCGAGAGTTTGAACGATAAGAAGCTTTCGCCCTTCGAGCGACTCGTTCTTGACGGTGGAAACCACGTTGCCGACTACGCGTGCTATCTGCATAAAATCTATCTCGCAGAACTCTTATAGTTCGCAAAGGCCACGGCAAGAAACGAAGCGATAAGCAGCGCGCTGAATTCCATGCCGTTTCTTCCCGCGCCGACAACGAACCAGCCTTCTTTCCAGTGGACTAATGCAACGCCGACTGCAAGATGGAAGGCGAAGATCAGTGCGATGATCCAGGTGTAAAAACCGGCCGCCCGCAAAACACTGCCGATAAGCTCAAAAAGAGTAATGCCCCAGGCGACGAAAAACCCCAGAGGAAAGCCCTGAGAGTTAAGGAACCCGCCGAAATCATCGACGGTTCCGTTGGCGATACGTGCCGCCCCGTGAATAAACATCAGGACACTAAGGACGACGCGAATAAAGATAAGTGCCGTCGATTTGTTGTCGGAACCGATCATCGGAGGTTTTTACTCTTTGCTAAGTGAGATCGATAGTGTCGATTACGCCGATTATAGCGGAATCGATCGGGCAGTCTTTGTTTCCGTCGGCCATGCGGGCGGAAGATCCCCCGACAACCATAACCTTTTCGTGAAATCCTGCTCCGACAGTATCGACGGCAACGACATAGCCGGACTGATCGGAACCGTCAAGATTGATAGGTTTCACGATCAGCAGCTTCTTGCCGACCAGTCTTTCGTCTTTTTGGGTGGATACGACGGTGCCTAAAATGCGTCCAATAATCATAGAAGTTGGCAGTTTGGCAGGGCGGTTGGCAGAAAGTCAGTCGAACTACTCACTGCCAATCGACAACTACCTACTTCATCACAACCGGCAGACGTTCATCGACGCTGGAATGCGGACGCGGGATTACATGGACGCTGACCAGCTCGCCCACGCGCCGGGCTGCCGATGCTCCGGCATCCGTAGCGGCCTTTACCGCCGCAACGTCGCCGCGCACGATAGCCGTAACAAATCCGGCACCGATCTTTTCATAGCCGACAAGCTGCACGTTCGCAGCCTTGACCATTGCGTCCGCCGCCTCGATCATCGCGACGAGGCCTTTGCACTCAACCATTCCCAATGCTTCTTGCATTTAGATTGCTCCTGAATTTTCCTAGCTTAAAGATTCGAAAGTGATGTTAGTTTAACTTAATTTCGCCGCCTGGCTCAAAAGCTCGATCAACTCTTCTCGGGTGAATGCGATCTTCTTACCGTTTGAAGGAATGACGGTTTCGCAAGAAGTTCCAGCGACACCGTTGTCGTGCAAATATCCGCAGGATTGGCAGCGGGCAGATTCGTCCAAAAACCCTGCCTTTTCGCGGATTTCGATAAGTTTCTCGATCGCGTCCGCCGGCAGATCGTTCGCGCCGCCTAAAGCCTTGGCAAGAATCGCGATCTTGGCCGTGTGTTCGAGCGTCTCAAGCCGGTCGTATGCTTCCCATAGATGCTTGCCGTATGCGACCGCACCGTGATTGGCCATCAGCAAAGCGTTGTGTACGCCGACGTAAGGCTTCATCGCCTCGGTCAATTCGTCGGTCGAGGGCGTCCCATAACCGGTCAGCGGCACACAGCCGAGCGTCAGCACCACTTCGGAAAGTATCGGTTTGTCAATTGCAAGCCCGGCAACCGCGAAAGCCGTTCCATAAGGAGGATGAGCGTGACAAACGGCACGAATGTCCGGCCGCATATTGTAAATGAGCAGATGCATCGCCAGTTCCGACGATGCTTTCCTGTCGTTCAACGCCTTGCCGTCCATGTCCGTTATCGCCAGGCAATCTTCGGTCATCCGGCCTTTCGAAGTCATCGTCGGCGTCGCAAGTACCCGATTTTCGTCGAGCCGAACACTCACATTGCCATCGAACGCAACCACGTAGTTCCGGTCATAGAGCAATTTGCCGATCTCAACGATCTGTTTTCTGGCGGCAGATTCTTCCATACAAACAAAGAAGCCACAGATTAACACAACCGAAATCCCGGCGTTAATCTGTGGCAGCGATTCTAAAAACGTCCTGACTATTACTTGTCGATCAAAACGCGATGCGGCTTCCTCGGTGGAGGAGGCGGTGGCGGCGCGTCTGCTTCAAACGTCTGAATCTCGTCGACCCCATTCAGGTCGATCGATTCCGAGTTCTTCTGCATTTCTCTGACTTGTTTGCGAAGCTCGCAGTTCGATTTTTTCAACTCATCGTTCTCGCTGCGAAGCCGCTGCATTTCACGAAACTTATGCGATCTGCGCGGGAAACCGAAAGACGATGGCGAGACGACCGAGACGAAGAAACTTGCAATAAACAACCCGGCGGCGAACGTCAGGAAAAACGGTAAGACTCTTTTCAACACTCCTTTGTACAGCATGCAATTCACCTCATGAAAGCTTTCTATCAATGTTTACGCCGCGTTTTCGAATTCGGTTTCAAAAATCAGCCCAAATCCAAGTACTATTCTATATCTTTTGAATTCGGCAGAAAAGCTTTTTCGCGTCGTACATGTAAATAATTTTGCGGCGGCCGCGATTTATTCCCAATAACCCGAATTCCAGGAATCCGAATTGGTTGGCAATCCGTAAAAAAGATGCCGAATACGTGACCGACCGTTGCCCTGTGGATAAAATTCGCTTACAATCTGTGTTTCAACTGTGAAACAATGATCGCATTTCTATCCGGAAAGCTCCTGGAAAAACACGCTAACTCGGTGATCATCGACGTAGGCGGTGTCGGTTATGAGGTTTCGATCCCGTTATCGACGTTCTATGAGATCGGCGAGGTCGGCTCTGAGGTTCAGCTTCGCATCCACACGCACGTGCGCGAAGACGCGATTCAACTGTTCGGCTTCAAAACAACCCGCGACCGCGACCTGTATCTCAAGCTGATCTCGGTCCAGGGCGTCGGCGCAAAATCGGGCATCACAATGCTGAGCGGAATGAACGCCGACGAGATAATCGCCGCCATCAGTACCGACAACCTCACAAAACTGACCGCTATACCCGGCGTTGGCAGAAAAACGGCGGAACGCCTGGTGATCGAATTGCGCGACAAGGTCGCCGACCTTGCTGCCGGCATCTCGGCAGACACGTCGATGGCTTCAGCGGCCGGCATCGGCACCGAAGGCGTTCACGACGACGCGCTATCGGCCCTGGTCAAGCTGGGCTATCAAAAAGCGGCTGCGGA
>CADEEU010000024.1 GCA_902826385.1 uncultured Acidobacteriota bacterium
TTCCTTTAGTACACAATTGAGTTACTATAAGCTCGTTTCAGAAATGACAGTTTGAAAAGCTTACGGTTTTCAGGCGAGCTGCCGGCTGAACACGGCAGAACCCCGAATTACCTATAAACATAGTAAGTTCGACCTTTTTTCGACGATCGGAGGTGATTTTTGTGAAGGGTGCGCTTAATGGTTTATTGGCTTTAGTTTCTCTTATCCTAGCGGCGTTGTCTTTCTTTCAGTACAGAGGAAGCGGCGGCACGTTGTGGCTGGTTGGTATTATCCTGTTTGTATTGCTGACGCTAATGTTCGGCGGCATGTTCCTGTCAGGAAAGGTCAACAAAACGGAAGAGATACACATTACGGAATAGAAACGGTTGCTTTGGCCGCAGGGCTGAAACGTGTAACCAGAAAAAACCGGGACCGGCAATCGCGGGCGGCTTAGGCCGATTGCGTTTCGGTCCCGATTTTTGTTTTTGCAGCCTGTCGCTAATGTTGACAAAAATGTAAGGATTTACAATTATTAAGGAAGGAGTTTGTTAAACGGCAAAATGCCAAAGATCGCAGATATTCAGGAAACACCTAACCCAAACGCGGTTAAGTTCATATTGAAAGAGCCGGTTTCGCACGGTACTTCGCATTCGTTCAAGGATGCGGCTGCTGCTGCGGATAACGATCTGGCGCGTTCGATCTTTGAGATCGGCGAAGTTGTATCCGTGTTTTACATGGATAAGATGATCACCGTTGAGAAGACCGACGAGATCGAATGGGACGAAATACTGCCCGCTCTTGCCGTGCCGATAAGAGCGGCCGAGGCGGTAGCTTCGTCGAACGGCAGTCGTAACGGCGCGGCATCGGCTGTGGGTGGTGCGATTGCGGCTGCGGCAAGCGATGACCCAAAAATTGCCGAGATAAGTGCATTGTTAGACGACAGGATCAGGCCGTATCTGGCTGGCGACGGCGGGTGGCTTGAGGTGGTCGGGCTGGAAGATTCGACCCTTAAAATCCGCTACGAAGGAGCGTGTGGAAGTTGTCCCAGCTCACTGACGGGCACGCTCATGGCGATTGAAAACATGATCAAGGACGAGATCGACCCCGAAATCACAGTTGTTGCGGTTTAGCCCGGTTTTCGGGGTATAATGTCACGGGGACGGCTTTGCGGGCTGAGCCTGGTTGTAAGAATTTCTTGACATGATACGGTAAAATCCGTAATACTTTTTATTGGCGGCGTTTGACGCCCGACGCCATCCTGCCGCAAAAGCCAATTTACTTCCCTTATTAGGCCTGCCGCGACCCGCACTTTTTCATACCGTATTTTCAAGATTTGGAGGAGAAACCCCAGTGAATAGTGAAGAACTCGAACTTAGTTTGAGAACTGAATTCGAAAGTTATCTCAAAGGATACCTCGCCGAACTGCGGCAAGAGGTTTCAGAGTTTCAAAAGAATTTCGAAACCGAGTTCGAGAAACACAAGTCTCAGACGGACGAGGCTGTAAGAAGGCTTGTCCAGCGCTTTGACGGGGACGTAGCGTTTAGCCAGGCGTTCAATGAGTCGGTGGTCGAGCACTTAAGGCTGGCACGCGACGAAGGAGCGACCATAACCGCGCTCGCGATCGGCGAGGCCGAGAAGCTGAAACAGGAAACGCCGGCGGCGGAGTACGACAAGCTGCGCGATGCGATAAACGAGATCAGCAGCAAGACGTCACAGTCGGAGATCTTAAAATCGCTGGTGGACCACGCGTCGTCGTTTGCGCCACGCGGAGCTTTCTTTATCGTCAAGAACGATCATTTTGTCGGTTGGCGTGCATTCGGCAGCGAAGCAGCCGTCAGTGAAGCCGCAATGCGCGAAATCCAGTTCGCGATGTCGTCCGACACGCTGCTTGCCCGTTCGGTGGAAACACTCGTGACCACGGCGGCCGGAGCGGGAGCAAATCAGGAAAATGGGTTGTTCCTGGATGCTCTGGGTTTTGGCAGCCCAGACCGCATGTACGCAATTCCGCTGGTCGCTCGCGGCCGCGGTGTAGCCGTGCTTTATGCCGATTTCGGAACGGAAGGCGTTGCACTTAATCCCGAGGCGTTAGAGACTCTCGTTCGCGTGGCAGGCCTGACGGTCGAACTCGCGGCGGCTGGCGTTCAACCGGCTCCGGTTGCCGCTCCGGCTTTTGTCGAGAGCCCGCAGCCCGAGGCGGCACCTTTTCAGGAACCGGCCGTAGAGGAGAGTGTCGAAGAAAAGGCGTATCAAGTTGAAGAGGAGCGTCATGTAGAAGAAGCTCCTGCCGCGGCCGTTGAACCGCAGGTAAACGAAGAGCTTCACACTCCGGCGTTTCACGATACATTCCGCCAGCATGAGCAGTTTCAGGAAGCTCCGGTTTACGAAGAAGTCGCTGCACCGGTCCAAGAGGTAACAGAGTTTGAAACCGTCGGTTCTTACGACGAAACACCGGCGGCCTTCGTTGAAGAACCGGTCGCAGAAGAAACTTCAGTTAAGCATGTTGAAGAAACCTTTGTCAGTGAGGTAATTCACGAGCCGATACCCGAAGTTGAGCCCGAAGCGGTTCATGTAGAGCGTTTCGGTGAAGTGGTCGTCGAAGAAGTTGAAGAGGTAACTTATTTCGAACCGGTCGAGGAAGTGACCGAGGCGGCGATAGTCGAGCCCGAAGTTGTGAACGAGTACGCACATGCGGAGCCTGTTCACGATGAATTTCCGGAAGTTCTCGAAGAGCCGGTCGTCGAGCCTGAGCCCGAACCAGTATCACGCTTCGAGCAGTTTGAGGCCGAACCAGTTTCGAGATTCGAGCCCGCGTTCGAGGCGGCACCCGAACCGGTATCACGTTTTGAGCCGCAGGTCGAAACCGTGCCCGAACCGGTTACACGGTTCGAGCCGCAGGTTGAGACAGTACAGAGCGTTTCTGCTCCGGTCGTGAGCGAGCCGGTAGCCGAGGCTGCTTCGTCTCAGGCGAGAACCAAGTATCGCGACCGCAACGTCGATCTTCCGATCGAGGTGCCCGAGGACGAACGTCGGCTTCATAACGACGCCCGCAGATTTGCAAGGCTTTTGGTCTCGGAGATCAAGCTGTATAACGAGCAGAAGGTAGCCGACGGGCGACAGTCGGGTGATCTTTACGACCGGCTTCGTGAGGCGATTGACCGCTCACGTGATATGTACGACAAACGCGTCCAGCAGCCGGTTGCCGAGAAGTTCGATTATTTCCACTTCGAGCTCGTCAATTCTCTGGCCGAAGGGCAGGACGTAAAGCTCGGAGCAAGCTATCCGGGCGGAAAGGTCGCGGCTTAGCGTCGGCGTCCGTTAGATATGAAAGGGCTCGGCAGTTTTGCCGGGCCTTTCCTTTTTGAGACTGTAACTTTTTATTGCGATGCAGGAATCTTTTCCGAATCGAGTACCGGCCGGTCGGCTGTCGGGCGTCCCGGAGAGGTGTGTAGATGGACGACCTTCCAGTCCTTGCCGACCAGCTTAAAGATAAGCGTCATTCGTCCCGCGGCGTTTTCGAGCTTCCCGTCGTAAACCTGAGATTGTTTCCACGTGCAAGAGACGTAGGCGGCCTTTGGGCCGAGCATTTCGACACGAACGCCCTCTACATCAAGCGTCACGTCTTTGGTTTTTGCGTAGCTCGATTCGCGGTTGCTCTTCATCTGGTCCCAGCCGAGCGTGATAGTCCCGTTGTTATTAAAAAAAAGCGTTCGCGGGCCCTTTTCATAGGCGTCCATAACTTTTGCTGTATCGACCTGACGGATGCCTTCAAGAAGCCGGTCGAACGCGCTTCGAACGTCTTTGGCCGGATCTGCCTTAGAGGCGGTCGCGGCTTTCTGGCCGAACGCGGAACCTGTGATTGCCAGAAGCAACAGAAGCGGTGCGGTCGCAAACTTTACGAATTTCATAATTACCTCATTGCCGAAGTCGGCGGTTAAATTTTAACCTTTGCAAATCCAGACACGCAATAAGCTCTCGACGGGCGGCGAGCTCTAGTGAACAACCTCTTGTATTTCTTTAGGTTGCACGATTTCGTGAGTTTCACGATGAATTGGCGCACTATTTCGTTGCTCGGCATTCTACGGTTTTTGCCGAACACTCGATTTTTGCTTGAATTTTGCTTCTGTACGAATAAGGTACGCTTCTTGCAGAATCGCCGAAACAAAGGCCGGTTCAAGCTTCTCATCCGGCTAAACACTCTTCCCGGCTTAAAGAAAAAATTTGGAGGGGAAACGATTATGCGTTCCATGAAAACGGCCTTTTGGTCACTGTTTTTCGTGATGCCGCTGGTGCTTGGCGTTACGGTTTACGGCGACGATGTCGAAGACGAAGTGCCGGATGTGACGGCGCGTGTTTCACGTATTAGTTTTGTTCGCGGCGATGTCCAGATCAAGCGCGTGGGTAGCCAGGACTGGGAAAAAGCCGTGCTTAATCTGCCGATCGTCGAAGGAGACGAGATCACGACAAGTGCCGACGCGCGGCTTGAGATTCAGCTCAACAAGTATTCGCACTTAAGGCTGGCGGAAAGTTCCTACCTGAAGTTCGCGGGCCTAAAAGACCGGGCCGTGGCGATAAGCCTTTCCGAAGGAACCATCAGCGTTCGCCTTACGGCGTTCGACAAGGACACATCGTTCTTCGAGATAGATGCGCCCAAGACAACTGTCGCGATCCAAAGGGCCGGAATGTACCGTATCGACGCCGGGCGGACCGACTCAAGCGATGTCCGTGTGAGCGTAGCGAATGACGGAGAAGCCCGCGTTTATGCCGAAAATTCCGGTTTCACATTGAAAAACGGGCGGGCGGCAAACATAAAGATTGACGGACCGCTGGCCGGCGAATGGGAAACGGCGGATGTCGCGAGGTTTGCCGATGAATTCGATACGTGGTCGCTTGAACGCGATTCGACGATCGCAAAGCTTTTACGAGACGCCCACTACGACAAGTATTACGATCAGGACATCTACGGGGCCGAAGACCTGAACGAGCATGGCGAATGGGTCTACACGCGTAAGTACGGCTATGTCTGGCGGCCTTACCGTTCGGCTATCAGCCGCTACGCGAACTGGTCGCCGTATCGTTACGGCCATTGGCGTTGGGTTCCGCCGTACGGCTGGACGTGGGTCAACGACGAACCGTGGGGCTGGGCCACCTATCACCACGGCCGATGGTTCTACGACGACGGCTATTGGCACTGGGCACCGTACGGGTCCGTTCGACGCAGCCGAAGCTGGTGGTTCCCAGCCCTGGTCGGCATCACGATAGTTCGCAATAACGTGTGCTGGTATCCGCTTCCGCATGGTTACGGCTACTACAACTACAACTATTATTTCGGCGGTTGGGGCGGGCCGCGCGGCGGCCATAACGGCGGGCCTCGCGGAGGAGGTCCCCGAGGAAATCAAGGCCCAGGTGGTAACGGAAATGGAAACGGTAACGGCAGCGGTCCGGTTGCAACGCCTACTCCTCCGCAATACGTCGGTCCTCTGCCGGGGCAGATTGGGCCGTCGGTCTTTGCCGACAACAACTCGCGGCAAACGTGGTTTGCGACACCGCCGTTGTTGAGAGTGCCTCCGGGCGGAGTGATCTCAACGCCTTTAAGCGCTTTTGGCCGCGATAAGACCGGCTTTACGACCGCCAACTCGACGGACGCTCAGGCGGTATTGACCAGGGCCCTCGCAGACAACAAGCCGAGCCGAATCCTGCCGACACTCGGCGAGCTGGACGGACGAGTCAGCACGGCCATCAAGGTTGAAGGCCCTCCTCGCAGGGATGCGACGGTCAAAGCTACAGGGGCGGCGGTCAGAGATGCCGATTCGGGCCCGATGGACCGTAAGCTTCAAGAGTCGAAAGTCTTCAACTCCCGAACACCGGTACGGCCCGAGGTAAATGTTGGCGGCGACCGTGCGACCCGAAAAACGGGAGCTGTAACGCGTGAGCTGCCGGTCCGAACCGATGTCGATGCTCCGATTCGTCCCGAGCGGCTGCCGCAGGAACCGAAACAAGGGCGTGGTGATGAACCTATTCGGCCTGAACCGCGAGTCCGGCAGCCGAAGCCGCGTGAGGACCGCGGGGACGAGCCGATCAGGCCCGAACCGAGTCCCGATCGTAAGCCGAGAAACGACCCGCCGCCGCGGAGCGAGCCGGTCCGCAGCGAGCCCGTAAGGAGCGAGCCTGTTCGCAGCCAGCCGCCTCCGCCGAAGAGCGATCCGCCTCCGCCGCGAAGCGAGCCGGTCAAACCGCCGCCCGCATCCGAGCGGAAGAATAAGGATGGGTGACGACTAAATGCGGAAGCCCGCTCGTGGGCGAGGGCTTAATGCTCAAGTCGAGCGTTGAGCCCTTGCTCAAGAGCGGGCTTAACGCATGGAGTTACTGAATAAAAATGCTCTTGTCTATTGCGGAAATATTGCCGACGTAGGAAAACCTCAAATTCTTCATGTATCGAACCGACACATCCTGGACGTCGCGGCTCGTTACGGCGCGGACGCCCTTTAGAAACTCGAACGAATTTCGCCAGCCACCGCCAATAAGCTCGTATTGAGCAAGTTCGCCGACCTGAGCGGCACTGGTTTCCTGCCCTATGTAGTCACGGGTCAAAAAGAAAGCGGCTATTTCTTCGATCGCCTCCGACGGAAACGTTCGCGTTTGAAGCAGCTTTATCTGTTCACGCATTGCGGCAATCGCCCGGTTCGGGTCATTGGTCGAGACCGAGATATTAGCGGTATTTGCCAAGAACTTATTCATGTCCGCGTCCGGTGCGTAGGAAAGCTGCATTTCGTTACGGACGGTTTGATAAACAAGCGTCTGCAAAATGGCTATCGCAACACGCATCGCGAAATAGTCTTTGGTGCCCAGGGAAGGTGCGGCAAAAGTACCTTTAACATAGTTTGTCGGCAGATTGCGCTGGAGCGAATCGAGCGTTCCTTTTGAAAAATCGACCGCGGGATAGGATTCTTCTTTATATGTTCCTCGCGGAAGTTTGCCGAAAGAGGCCGCGACCTTTGCCTTGAGCTGTTCCGGATCAAGATCGCCCACCACGACCAACAGCAGCCGCGACGTTTCCATTATTTTCTTATGATAACTTCGGACATCGGCGGATGTGATCGCTTCGATGGTGGCCGAAGTTCCCCTGACATCATTTGCGTAGGGATGGCCAGTGTAGATAGCGCGATCCTGGATAGTTTCAAGAGCGCTTTCGGGCAGCGTGCCGGCTTCGCGAAGACCGGTGAGGATCAGTTCGCGGTTACGCTTAATATCTTCCTCGGCAAACGCGGGGTTGATCAGGACCTCGGAATATATTTCCCACAGACGGTCGAAATTCTGACGCGTCGTGCCGAAGCTGATGACGCTGTAATCGTTAGAAGCAGCCGCGCCGATCGCACTTCCAATACGGGAAAGGTCACGCCGCACGGTCTGTCGCGGCAACGATTTGCCCGCCTCAATGGCGGAGGAAAGCGTCAAACTCTCGATGCCTGCGTTTTTGGCCGTGATATTTCGTGCACCGCCGCGGACGAACAAGCCGCCCGCAACCGTCGGTGAATTGGGACGTCGTTTTAGAATAACTTTCAGCCCGTTGACATCGAGTTCGGTTACCAGCGCCGCCTTTGCCGCGAAATCGTCGAGCTTCGCCGTCTGTGCGGCAACGCCGCTGACGCAGGCTAGCAGAACAACGACAAAAACTTTTACTGAGGTTTTTCCAAACATTATTTTGCACCTCCGATAAGGTCTTGTTCGGTAAATCCGGAGCGTTTTCTGCCTTCGGGCGAAACGAGAGCCACGGCCACATGGTTCTTGCCCTGAATGTACGTTTTGATATAGCGATTTATGTCCGCACGGGTAACGGCCCTTAACTTGGCGTGATAGCCGCGGAAATATTCTATACCGGTCGACGACCACCAGAAACCGAGAATGTGAGCATATTCGCTAAGCTTCTCGCGTTCGAAAAGATCGTTGGTTTCAAGTATCGTCTTGGCATTCTCAAGCTCAGCGTCGCTGAAATAAGCGGGGTCGGTGAACTGGTCTATCTCGGCGTAGGCGGCCTTGAACGCGGCCTTGGCCTTTTCGGGCTGCGTCGTTACGACCATATTGATCGGCCCGACGTTCCGCTGGGTGTAATAGCCAAAGCCGACCGACGCTGCCAAACCGGAATCGACGAGGTTACGCTGAAAACGTGAATCGGGCTGCGAGATAATGTATGAAAACACATCGGCCGCATAGGTGGCCGCGTCGTCTTTTCCGATCGACGGGCCGTGCCAGCCGACCATTGCAAACAGGTTCTCGCCGTTGGCCTGGTCGGCCTCAATTGTTTTTTCGACGATCGCTCCTTCGCTTTTCGGAATAGGCGGATGTTCTACAAGAGGGAATTCAACGAACGGATCGACCGCGCGTTTTTCCCAGCTTCCCATTATCTGTTCGGCCAGGCGGAACACCTCTTCCGGCTTAGCATCGCCGGTGACGACCAAAGCAGCATTGTTCGGCGCATAATAACGGTTCTGGATCGTCTTCATCTTCTCGATGGTAGCCGTCGAAACCGATTCGCGCGTGCCTTTTGGATCTTTGCGCGTCGGGTATTTGAAGAACAGCTTCTGCTTCATCGCAAGGTCGAGAAAGCCGAACGGATTCGCCTCATGCCGGTCGATCTCGCCGATCACGACGCGTTTCTCGTTCTCGAACTCCTGCTCGTCGAACCGCGGAAAACGGACCGAATCGTTTACGTATTTAATCGCCGTCGACAGATACGGGCTTGTAGTCGTGAAGTAATAATTTACAAACTCTTCGTGCGTCGTTCCGTTAAAGATACTCACTTTATTAGCATCTTTGAGATACGAGATATCTCCGACCTTTGGCTTAAAGCTCATTGCACCGGAACATAGCGCAGCGGCCGATGAGAAACGGTTTTGCGGTGCGGCGTTTTCGCAATCGCGGATCAGCATCGCGAAGTTCGGCTTGAAGAACATGTGTTCGTAAAGGTGCGACAACCCGTGCAGTTCCGGCGGCTCAGTGAAAGAACCGTTGCGGACGGCAAGCTCGACGGTCACAATAGGCACCGCTGAGTCCTGAAGCACGATAACCTCCATCCCGTTCGGAAGTGTTTTGTTCACAAACGGAACGGAGTAATCCTGTTTCTTTTCAACAGGTTTCACCGCTGCGGGCGAATTTTTCGGCGCCGGAACACTAGTTTGAGCAAAAACCGAATTGGAAATGAGCGAGAGAATTAAGAGAGAGGCAAAAAAACTATATTTCACGTATTACTCCGTGTACTAGATAACGTTCTTGAAAAGTTCCGCTCTTGCGTCCAGCCCCGAGCACGATGTTTAATCTACCATATGGAGACTAAATCTATGGAACGAGATAATTTGATGCACGGAGCCCGCACCGCGTTGAATACTATCCCAGAAATGCGCGAATGGGCCGAAAATTACCTGAAAGAAAAAACACGGGGCGAAATGCCGGAAATGTCAGCGGAGGAGTTTGAAAAACACTGGAAATATCACAAGCCGGAAATAATTCACGCCGGAGCAGCCGAAGCCGCCCAGGCGTTTAAGAACAGAAAATAAGTTAAAAGAAGCTTAGCCGATAAACATTTCTTCTTCGACGTAAACCCGGTCGATCTGTTTCGGCGGCGGGGCAAAAAGCACCTCAAGGCCTTTCTTCACGCCAGCCATAATCGCAGCGATCTCGCGGGCCGGTTCGACAATCTTTGCGTTAACAAAGTCGGTCGTATCCACGACCTGCATCTGCGTGCGGTCGATGGTGCGGCTAACCATCTCAACCTTGTCGCGAGCGGTCAGCGCCGTTGAGTTGACTATCTGCCGAAGGTCCTGCACCTCATCCCTGATAAGCTCCGTAGACTCCGCCAAGTAACGCGTGGCGGTAGAAAGATTGGAGGTCACCTCATTAAAGCCGACCGAAATCTCCCGGCCCTGCACACTGATCAGGTTGAGCTTATCGATCAGGGGCTCGAGCTTTTGTTCGACACGCTCGGCTGAGGCCGTGACCCGTTTTACCGTCACCGCGATAGCGATCATCGCGACCGCCATTGCGACAAAGCATATCGCAATGACGATCGTGAAGATCATTGTCCAGAATTGAGGGTCGCTCGCGTTCATAAACTAGTTCTGGTTGTCTTTTTTGTCGACTGGATAGCTCGGACGCCCTTCCGAAATCACCTTTGATTCGTTCTTACGCTTCTCGGCCACGTAGGCATCTTTCCCGGCCTCGACCGCCGCTGTGAACGGGTTGACCGACTGGGCCGCCGCGCTCCTGGCCTTCTCGGTCAATTCGCCTGCTTTTTCCTGGGCGGTTTGATAAAGCTCATTCGCTTTCTCACGCGAAACCTCATAATATTCGCCTGCTCTTTCCTGAAGATGAGCGGCCGTTTCGCGTCCCTTGTCCAGACCTTTACGGGTCACATCAGCGATGTCGCCGCGAAGCTCGGTTCCCGACTTCGGCGCAAAAAGCAGAGCGATCACGGCGCCAATGCCGCCGCCGATTAAAAGATATGTAAGTTTAGTAGCAACGTTTGAATCGTCTCTATCGTATTCGTGTCTCATAAGCTGATATTCTCCTGTCCGCAAATAATGCAAAAAAGTATGTTCGCAGTTGTTTGTTTGCAACAACTATACCAAGATTCCGGGACTTAGGGCAATGATAATTCCCGCCCAAATGCGATAGCAAGCGTTTTTTTGCTCCTATCGCGACTCGCGGCTGATAGTGTAGTACCCGACCGACCCTAAACTCTAAGATCGGCTTTGAGCCGCGACATTCCCATCCACCCGATCAGCCTGAAATGAAAGAATCCGCAGTGCGGATTCGCGGTCGTTTTGCTATCCTATGTGTTTACGCTAACTATCGATTGGCGTACCTTATGAACGCCGAACTTATACGAAATTTCTCGATCATCGCCCATATCGACCATGGTAAGTCGACGCTGGCCGACCGCATTTTGCAGCTTACCGGGGCCGTGGCCGAGCGTGAGATGGAAGACCAGCTTCTGGACGACATGGACCTTGAACGCGAACGCGGAATCACGATCAAGGCCCACGCTGTTAGGTTGGATTACGAAGCGAAGGACGGGAAGCAGTACGTCCTGAACCTTATAGACACGCCGGGCCACGTCGATTTTTCGTATGAGGTTTCGCGTTCGCTGTCGGCGTGCGAAGGAGCCTTGCTGGTTGTCGATGCATCGCAGGGCGTAGAGGCACAGACGCTGGCGAACACCTATCTCGCACTGGAAAATGACCTTGAGCTCGTGCCCGTACTGAACAAGATCGATCTGCCGTCCGCCGAACCCGACCGCATCAAAGAGCAGATCGAAAACATCATCGGGCTCGATTCCAGTGAAGCGGTTCTTACCTCGGCCAAGACCGGTCTCGGCGTGGACGAAGTCCTTGAGGCGATCATTAAAAAGGTCCCGCCGCCGAAAGGAGACCGGTCAGCGCCGCTAAAGGCCTTGATATTCGACAGCTGGTACGATTCGTACCGAGGAGTGATCGTACTTTTCCGAATCGTCGACGGGACGATTAGAAAAGGCACGAAGATCAAGTTCTTCAATACCGGCCGCGAGTATCTGGTGGAAACGATCGGCGTAAATCGCCCGCGTCCGACGCTGATAAGCGAACTCGGCACTGGTGAAGTCGGCTTTCTGACGGCATCGATCAAGACCGTAGCCGACGTGCAGATCGGCGACACCATAACGGATGCCGCTCGTCCAGTTGCCGAGCCGCTGCCCGGTTTTCAGGAAGTAAAGCCGATGGTCTTCGCCGGGCTGTACCCGACGGATTCGGCACAGTATGAAGACCTTCGCGACGCGATGGACAAACTGCGGCTGAACGACGCTTCGTTCTTCTATGAGCCGGAAAGCTCGACCGCGCTCGGTTTCGGCTTTCGTTGCGGCTTTCTCGGGCTGCTTCACATGGAGATAATCCAGGAACGGCTCGAACGCGAATTCAACCTCGATCTGATCACGACCGCACCCGGCGTGCGGTATCGCGTGACGACGACCGATGGCGAAACAGCCGAGATCGATTCGCCGTCGAAAATGCCGGACACTGGTAGGATCACCAAGATCGAAGAGCCGTTCATCGAGGCCACTATCCTGACGAACGATGCGTTCTTAGGCGGCATTCTGCCCTTGCTCGACGAAAAGCGAGGAATTCAGAAGAAGTTCGAATATGTAACGACGGACCGCGTGATGCTGGTTTACGAGCTGCCGTTGAATGAGATCGTACTGGACTTTTATGATCGCTTGAAATCGGTTTCCAAGGGCTATGCTTCGCTCGACTACCATCTGTCGGGGTATCAGGAAAGCAAGCTCGTAAAGCTCGACATTGTCGTCTCCGGCGAGCCGGTCGATGCTCTTTCGCTTATCCTCCATACGGACACGGCCGCCGCCAAAGGCCGCCTGCTGACCGCCAAGATGAAGGAACTCATCCCACGCCAGCTTTTTGAAGTGCCCATCCAGGCCGCCATCGGCAACAAGGTCATCGCCCGCGAAACCGTCAAAGCCATGGGCAAAAATGTCATCGCCAAATGCTACGGCGGCGACATCAGCCGCAAACGCAAGCTGCTCGAAAAGCAAAAAGAAGGCAAAAAGCGAATGAAGAAGGTAGGACGGGTTGAGATACCGCAGGAAGCTTTCCTTGCGGTGCTGAAGGTAAACGAAAGCTAGCATTCCGGTGTATAATGTTCTCCGGGAGAAATCGAATGGAAGTCACAATTACCCTGCCGGAAGACATCGCAAGGGTTTTTATTGCGAGCGGTGAGACCATCGAGCGTGAGGTAATGGAGGCAGCTGCTATTGAAGGTTATCGGACCGGACGGCTTTCACGCTCTCAGGTTGGCAGAATGCTGGGTCTTGACCGCTTTGAGGTCGATGCGTTCTTTAAGTCTCACAAAGTCCCCCTCAATTATTCATTCGACGACTTAGAATCAGATCGCCGTGCTCTTGATGGGCTCGTTCTTAAATGATCGTCGTTTCCGATACCTCGCCCCTCAATTACCTGATTCTTATAGGGCGCGAAGAGCTATTGCCAAAACTCTTCGGACGAGTAATCATCCCGCAAATCGTCTTCGACGAACTAAAAGGTGTCTCCGCTCCAGCACCGCTTCTTGTCTGGACCGAAAATCTTCCGCCGTAGCTCGAGATTCAACATGCTAGTTTAATCGCCGCTCCGTCGCTCGATATTCTCGACGAAGGCGAAAGGGAAGCAATATTGTTAGCTCACGAGATTTCTGCCGATCTGATCTTGCTGGATGACCGACAGGCTCGTAACGCTGCCCTCGAGCTTGGACTTACGATTACGGGAACCGTTGGGGTTTTGGATAAAGCCGCACGTGCGGGTCTTATAGATTTGCGAGCCGTGCTCGAAGATCTTCAGAAGACGAATTTCTATATCGCTGTCGAGCTAGTAGAAAAACTGATCGGCGATATCGAAAGTACTTGATTATCGACAACTTTCTGGTTGGAATTATAACTGAGGAAATTCTTACGCAGAGTAGGATCGGTAAGCAGGTGATTGCTCGCCGGAAGATGATGCGAATTATTGGTCGCGGAACTAAAATCGTCTGGGATCTGAAAGGGGTAAGTCCCGGTACGTACACCATGACTGCCGGTTGTCGATGATGGCTGTGGGATTTTGCGGCGTGACGAAAATAAAACCTTTTACAATCACATAGAATAACCACCGATCAGACCTTTGACCGGGAAATTCTCGCCGGGAAACTGAGTTCAAGCTTAAATTCCGTCCACAATTGCATTCAGCGTAGCCGAAGATCTCATTGCGGCGTAAGTTTTTTCCGAATTTGGATGATAGTAGCCGCCGAGGTCTTGTGAACTTCCTTGTGCCGCGATCAGTTCTTCATTGATCTTTGCTTCGTTTTCCTGCATTGCTTTGGCAACGGGAGCGAATCTCGCGGAAATTTCCGTGTCCGTCGTTTGATTAGCCAGAGCTTCCGCCCAGTACATTGCCAGATAGAAATGCGAACCGCGGTTATCGATTTGGCCGACTTTTCTGGCCGGAGACTTGTCGGTCGCTAAGAACTTCGCATTCGCTTCGTCCAGAGCGTCTGCCAAAATCTGTGCTTTCTTGTTGTTTTGAGTTTGAGCCAAGTGCTCAAAACTTGCTTGCAGAGCCAGGAACTCACCAAGCGAATCCCACCGCAAGTATCCTTCCTGCTGGAATTGTTCGACGTGTTTCGGAGCAGAACCACCGGCTCCGGTTTCGAATAGTCCGCCGCCGTTCATCAGCGGAACTATGGAAAGCATTTTTGCCGATGTGCCGAGTTCAAGGATCGGGAACATGTCCGTTAGATAATCCCGCAAAACATTGCCCGAAACCGAGATCGTGTCCTTCCCTTCTCTAGCGCGTCTCAGGGTTTCGAGCATCGCGTCTTTAACGTCCATGATCCCGATGTCGAGATCGGTCAGATCGTGATCTTTTAGATATTGCTCAACCTTTTTGATGATCTGCGAATCATGGGCTCTGTCTTTATCGAGCCAGAAAATGGCGGGCGTGTCGGAAAGTCGTGCGCGGTTTACAGCCAATTTTACCCAATCCTGAATCGGAGCATCCTTGGTTTGGCAGGCCCTAAAAATATCGCCGGTTTGGACTTTTTGTTCCAGCAAAACATTGCCGCTTTCGTCCTCTATCTTCACCGTGCCCTCGCCGGAGATTTGGAACGTCTTGTCGTGCGAACCGTATTCTTCGGCCTTTTGAGCCATTAGGCCGACATTCGGAACCGAACCGAAAGTTTTCGGATCAATGGCTCCGTTTTTCTTCATGTCCTGGGTGATCGCATCGTAAAACCCGGCGTAGGTCCGATCAGGGATTATGCAGACGGTGTCTTCTTCTTTGCCGTCCTTATTCCACATTTTTCCGCCGCCGCGTACTAATGCCGCCATCGACGCATCGACAATGACGTCAGAAGAAACGTGGAAATTGGTGATTCCCTTGTCCGAATTGACCATCGCGAGTTTTGGTCCGTTTTCGATCGTCTTTGCGATATCTGCCCTAACCTCTGCTTCCTGCGGATGTCCGGCGATCTTTTCGTTAAGAGTAGCCAATCCGTAATTTGGATTAATGTCTAATTCGGCAAATGTGTCCTTATACTTTTCAAAAACGTCCTTGAAATAAGTTTCGACGATCGCTCCGAAAATGATCGGGTCGGAGATCTTCATCATGGTCGCTTTTAAGTGGGCGGAAAGCAGCACGTCTTTTTCTTTGGCTTCGGCAATCGCTTCGCTCACGAAAGATTTCAAAGCGGAAAGCGTCATGACCGACGAATCGATCACCTCGCCCGCTTTCAACGGCGAGAGATCTTTCAAAATCTTTTCGGAACCATCTTTCCCATAGAAAACGATCCGGAATTTTCCATCCGTTTCCACGGCGGTCGAGTTTTCGGTTCCGAAAAAATCTCCGCTGCTCATGTGCGCGATAGAGGTTTTAGAATCCGAAGCCCAAACGCCCATCCGATGCGGGTTTGCCTTCGCATAATTCTTGACGGCTTTTGGCGCACGTCTGTCGGAATTCCCCTCGCGCAGCACCGGGTTTACCGCGCTCCCCAAAACTTTCGCGTACTTCTTGTTGACGGCCTTTTCTTCGTCCGTTCTAGGCTCGGCCGGATAATTCGGCACGGCGTAACCTTGTTTCTTCAACTCGGCGATCGCGTCTTCCAACTGCGGAACAGAAGCAGAAATATTCGGCAGCTTTATGATATTGGCTTCGAGTTTTGTTGCCAATTCGCCCAGCTCCGCAAGTGCATCGGGAACTTTTTGATCGTCTGTTAAGTACTCAGGAAAGTTGGCCAAAATCCTGCCCGCAAGCGAAATATCCGGTACCTCAACTTCAATATTCGCGGACTTCGTAAACGCCTTTACGATCGGTAAAAAAGAATGCGTTGCCAGCAACGGTGCTTCGTCCGTCAGTGTGTAATAGATCTTCGATTTTTGTAACATACTGTTGCTTGTCTTTATTTTAGATTCACTATATTTATTGGCCGGTATTTGATTGCCGGATTACGGCAAGCGTCAAAATGCAACGCCGGCATTTAAAGATGATCAGTAGTTAGTTTTATATTAGGTCGGTTTAAGTCAAAACGTAAACTTCATTTAACGGCGGGGAGCAAGGCCATCGACTTTTTAACTCCCAGGAGAAATCGGGTTGGCCATTGCAACCGACGTCTCGGCCGGCGGATAGAGGCGTTCGAATTCCGGGTGGCCGTGTAGCGGGGTTAGGTCTGGATCCTGACGCGTCCAGATGGGATTGCGGTATCCGGCGTCGTAGGCTTTTCTTAAGGCGTTCATCGCATCTTCTGTCTGATCCATCTCGCACAGCGTGCAGGCGATGTTGTATAGGATCATCGTATCGTCCGGACGGAGCGCCATGGCTAGATCGATCTCGCGTTTTGCCTCTTCGAATCGTCCCTGATAGGCAAAGTTCCCGGCTAGCAGCACGCGGACGCGGGCATCTTCGGGTGTTTTTTTCAGTTGTCCCTCAAAGATGGCAATTTCCTGATATGTGTAGTTTTTAAGCGCCTCGGCCTTGCCCATTGCGCCGAGAGCGTTGTGGATCGGTATCGTGGTGTTGTAGTTTTCGCCTGCGTGAGCCAGCGCTTCGTCCATGATGTCGACGACTTCCTGGTATCGGCCTGACTCAAACAGTGCTCGCCCTAGCAGGTGATAGCCGCCGTCGATGTCCGGATCGCGGGCGAGCGCCGACCGCACCTTATCGACTGCCGACGAGTAACTCCCTTGCGCAAAGTCCAGCCAGGCTTCAGCGCAGCGTATCTCAGGCTCGTCGCGACCGGTGGCAATAGCCCTTTGTGTGGCGGCGTTTACACGGTCGATCCAGTCCTGCTTGCGTTCGAAGTAATAGTAAAACTGAGCACAAACGTTAGCGATGGCTGCGTGGGCTACGGCAAAGCTCGGGTCGAGCGCGACCGCGTTTTCGTACATTTGCAAGGCGAACTGCATGTCCTGCCGGCCGACGCGGCGGGCAAAATTCCTTCCGCGCAAGTAAAGGTCGTAAGCGTGCAGATTCTCGGTCGGCTTTGCCTTGAGAGCTTCCTGCTCCTGCGGCGACAGAGTGATCCGCAAGGCTTCGGCGATTTTCGACGCGATCTCGTCCTGCACGGCGAAAACGTCTTCCATCTCGCGGTCGTAGCGTTCGGACCAAAGTGGAAAATCGGTCGAAGCATCGACAAGCTGCGTATTTATGCGAAGGCGATTTCCGGCACGGCGGAGGCTGCCTGTAAGCACGTAGGACGCACCGAGCTCGGTGCCGATCTGCCCGGCTGTGACCGTTCTATCGCGGTAAGGGAGCACGACCGCTCGTGAAAAAGTTCTTAGCTTCTTAATCTTGGACAGCTCGGTCGTAATATCTTCGGTAATTCCGTCACGGAGGTATTCGTCCTCTTTTATGCCGCTTAGATTCTCAAAATAAAGGACCGCGATTGAATGCTCGTGAACGGCCTGCGGCGCTCTTGTTGAATGGATCGCGCTGTTCTCGCCCGAGTGGCGTCCGGAATCCAGATCACGTTTAAGGCGTTTCAATGCCGTCTTCAAATCCGTCGCATTCTGATATCGCAGTTCTCTGTCCTTTTCGAGAGCCTGATTGATTATCCGTCCAAGCTCGACGGGCGCCGACGGGTTCACCTGATCAAGAGCGATCGGCGCACGGTTCAGGATCGCGTCGAAAACGAGTGCCGACGATTCACCCTTGAACGGCAGCGAGCCGGACGCCATTTGATAAAGAACGGTTCCCATCGAGAAAAGGTCCGTCCGGGCGTCGGTCACCTCGCCGCGGGCCTGTTCGGGCGACATATACGCGATGGTGCCCATCGTGGCGCCGGCCGAGGTAAGATTTTCCGCAATAGCGGTCGGCACGTTTGAGGCAGCACTCGGCTTTTGCTGATCGATCTTTGCCAGCCCGAAATCCAGGATCTTTGCCTGGCCGCGCGACGTGACAAATATGTTTGCCGGTTTCAGATCGCGATGAACGATTCCCTTGGAATGCGCCGATTCGAGCGCGTCCACGATCTGAACGCCGAGAGTCAGAACTGAGTTGCTGTCGAGCGGCCCGCGGCCGATGCGGTCGGCGAGCGACAGGCCGTCGAGCAGCTCCATCACGATAAAATGCTCTGACTCGTGCTGTTCGATTCCGTGGATGGTGCAGATGTTGGGATGATTCAGCGAGGATGCGGCCCGAGCCTCTCGCTGA
>CADEEU010000025.1:0-5384 GCA_902826385.1 uncultured Acidobacteriota bacterium
CTCTGCGTATTGCTCTGCGTTGAAAGAATCTCAACAAACACTCAACGCTGAGGACGCCAAGATCGACGCAGAGATCGGAGAGAAAATTCAGTTAGAACCGGCCTACAGCCTATTTTGGCGAGGCTTTCGGGCCGGCTTCGGGCATTTTTTGGATCTCCGCCCGCATGTAGCGTACTACTTCGCGGATCTCGGCTTCGGTTAGATCGTCCTTAAATGCCGGCATGCCTTCGTCTTCTATTCCATTGTAGATATAGCCGTAAATCTTATCGTCCGCAAAGGCCTTGATCTTCTCGGACGTCAGATCGTCCGGGTTGATCGATTTACCTTCGATCGTTATCTTGCCGCCCTTGCCGTCTTCTTTGTGACAGGCGGCACAGTTATCCACGTAAAGTTTTCTTCCCTGGGCCATCAGATCGACGGCCGGTGTGGCGGTGGCCGGTTTCGGGCTCGAGGCCGAGGTTGCGTTTGAGTTCGCCGGCGAATTGGTTGTCGGAGCCGAGCCGCAGGCCCATAAGAGACCAGCGATAGCGATAATCAAAGCCGCTTTGTAAAGTTTCATATGTTTTTCACAAGCCTGATCTATTTGTGGACAGGCTGCAAGTTTAACCCAACTAACGTTCCGCCCGCAAAGCCCGAAGCGTCCGACGTTTCGCGGTTGCGAAAACTTCCAAAGTTGTTTTATCGTCATCAAATGATTCACTCATTACCCCGGTGCGCTTCGGTCATAGTCGTTTTTCTATTCATTTCGTTTGCGTCTACGGCAGCTTTCAGCCAAACGGCAGCGAGCACGGTTTCGATCGGGCAGCTGGCATCGCCTGTGACCGTTCGCCGCGACGCGCGGAGCATTCCGTACATCGACGCGCAGAATGACGCCGATCTGTATTTTGTGCAGGGCTATGTGACCGCAAGCGACCGGTTGTGGCAAATGGATATTTTGCGCAGAAGGGCACGCGGCGAAACGGCGGAAATATTCGGCCGGGCGGCATTGGAAGACGACAAGGTCTGGCGCAGGTACGGCTTTGCGGCGGTGGCCGAGGAAAACCTGAAACACATCTCGCCCGAGCTCCGCACAGCGCTCGACCGTTACGCCGCCGGAGTCAATGCCTACATAGCAACCCTGACGCCGGATACGATGCCGGTCGAATTTAAGATTCTTCAGTATCAACCGCGTCAATGGCAGGCAAGCGACACGATAGTAATAGGCAAAATATTGGCCGAAGCGTTGAGTTCGACATGGGATGACGACCTGCAAAGAGCCGCCGCCGCCGCAGCTCTGTCACCCGAAAAATTCAAGGACCTGACGAATCAGGTCACGCAGTACGATGTCATTCTGTTTGGCAAGGATAAGTCAGAACCAGCGGTAGCGACTGGAGTCTTTAACGGCCAAGAGGTGTCTAAAGACCTACTGCTCGCGGCCAACGCACAAATGGCTGTCCGCGACCGCTCGCTTGCTCAAATCGGGCTTTACGCCGAAGATCTCGCGGCCAGCAATAACTGGGTTATCTCCGGCAAGCTCACCGCCGACGGCAAACCGCTTCTCGCCAACGACCCGCACCTTGCGGCGACTGCTCCCGGCATTTGGTATCTTGCCCATCTTGCAACGCCGTCGATGCGTGTCGGGGGCGTCACATTCCCCGGCGTTCCGGGCATCGTGCTCGGACACAACGAGAATTTCGCATGGGGAGCGACCAACGTCGGACCGGATGTCCAGGACCTCTATATTGAAACGTTCGACGCGGCCGGAAAGTACAAAACGCCCGCAGGATGGGAAAATCCCGTGATCAGAAAGGAAGCGATCAAGGTGCGGACGAGCCCGCTTAAAACCGACACGGAAACAGTTATGCTCGACGTTACCGAAACCCGGAACGGAGTGATCATCGTCGAGGAAGGAGCAAAAAAATACGCCCTAAAATGGACCGCACGCGAGCCAAAAAACAGCGAGTTCGAAGCATTCTTCAACCTAAACCGCGGAAAGAATTGGGACGATTTCAAAAAAGCCCTCACTACTTACGGTGGAGCGACACAGAACTTTGTTTACGCTGACGTAAAAGGCAACATCGGCTGGTACGCCGCCGGCCGCATCCCGATCAGAAAAACCGGCAGCGGGGAAGTGCCGTACGACGGTTCGACCAATGACGGCGAATGGACTGGCTATATCCCGTTCGATCAGCTTCCGAACCTCTACAATCCGCCAAGTGGAATGATCGTCACGGCCAACCAACGCATCGTCGGGACTGATTACAAGTACCCTCAGATGAACCGCGACGCCGCGCCACCGTGGCGTGCCCGTCGCATTTACGATCTGCTCAAGGCAAAATCAAAGATCACAATGGACGACGTACGCGACGTTCAGCATGACGTTTACAACATCCCGTTCCACGCTCTGGCAAAAGAGATCGTAAATTCACGTGCCGCCTCGCCGCAAACAACGACCGCGCTCAAAGATTGGGACGGAAAGATGCAGTCCGACTCAAAAGCCGCAGTTATCGTCCTCGAGATTCGCAACTGCATGGCAAACAAGATGGCCGACGCAACGAAACCAGCCCCGGCTTTCGCCATCCGCGAACGAGTGCTCCATTGGGCCGTCGCCAAAAAATCTAAAACCTGGCTTCCGCCCGGTTTCGCGGATTACAACGACCTGATCAAATCGTGCGACGTCAGCTCGCGTGCCGCGCTTTCCGATCCCAAACGCTTCGGCCCGGACGAAGCAAACTGGCAGTGGGAAAACGTCTTCCGCGCCCGCTTCATCCACCCACTCGCCGCCGCTCCGCTCATCGGCGGCCAGTTCCTGGTCGAACCAAAAGGCGTAAGCGGCAGCGGCCAAACGCCAAACGTCGGCCCATTTGTCTCAATGCGTCACATCGCCAGCCCCGGCAACTGGGACGCCACCCGATTTGTAATTCCACTCGGCCAAAGCGGCGACCCGAAATCACCGAACTTCCGCGACCAGTTCGAAGCATGGAACACCGGCGCGCCCGCGATATTTCCATTCACAAAATCGGCCGTCGAGTCGGCATCGAAATCAACCATGACGTTCCAGCCGGCCAAATGACTCAACCGGAGGCACTCGACCAGCGTGCGGAGCACGCGACATTATGATAGCTGCAGGTGAAGCCGAAGGCGTAACCTGTAGCAAAGCACAGGCCAATCCAGCGTGCGGAGCACGCGACATTATGATAGCTACAGGTGAAGCCGAAGGCGTAACCTGTAGAAAAGCACAAACCCAAAACAAAGCCTGTGAAACAGGCGACACCAGAACTCTATGTCCCACACAAATCTCCTATATCACATCGTTTTCGGAACCAAAGATCGAATGCCTCTCATTCGCAAAGAATGGGAGCGGCGTCTCTACGCCCACATGGGCGGAATCGTCAAAAATTTCAACGGCAGTGTGCTCGAGATAAACGGAATGCCCGATCACGTTCATTTGCTTATCCGCCTCGGTGTCGAACTCGCGTTCAAGGATTTCCTCAGAGACCTAAAGGCTAATTCATCCAAATTCGTGCGCCGCGAGCTTTCCGCGGATTTTAACTGGCAGCGGAGGTATGGAGCGTTTACCGTCAGCGAATCCGCAGTGCCCGCAGTGCGAAAATACATCCGCGAACAAAAGCTGCATCATGGGAAATTTAATTTCGAAGACGAGTACAAGTCGCTGCTGAAGAAAAATGGAATTGAATTCGACGAGAATTATCTCTGGAATTGATGTTTCGCGTGTTTCACACGCTTGGGACTGATGTTGTCCGCTTACTACAGGTTCCGCTTCGCTGCACCTGTAGCTAACATATTGTCGCGTGCTCCGCACGCTGGAAATGACGAACCCTTGCGTTCGGCTCCGCACGCTGGCTGACCGGTTTCCGGGTCCGAGAAAATAAATCCTTGCCCAACTGTCCGATCTGTGCAACAATATTGCGTTGTGCGTACAAGCATGACTGGTCTTTGAAATGTTACGTCCTGGAATAGGTTTTACAGAGAGACTTCTGTGATCGAAATTTCGGTCAAGTTGTTAAGCCCCGTTGGGTTCCGGCGTTTTTTACGGAAAGGACATGGATGTCCGTGTCGCGTCGGAACGCTGTAAATGGAGTAAATAGTTGGGTTAACGGAATTGTGAGAATAAAACCCGTGAAAAAGTCCATTTTTGTTCCACCTTGTTCCGCTTGTTCCATCGCGCGGAACGGAACAAAAATCGCGAAAAACGCCGATTCTTGCGCCACCTTGCGCCGCTTGCGCCGGCACCGCCGCGCGGCGCAAAAATGGGCTTTTCTTACGGTCTGAGGATTCAGGTTACGGTCTGGACGAAAGAAAGTCGGATAAAATAATTGCAGCCGCTTCGCTGTCGACCAGCGACTTGGTGTCTTTTAGCTCGACGCCGCGTGCCCAGAGTCTTTGGCGGGCCTCATAAGATGTGACGCGCTCATCCTGGAGGACGATCGGGATGGTAAGCGAAAGCGAAAAGTTCCGGGCCAGCCGCCGGACGGCCTGCGACATTTCGCTTTCGGTGCCGTCTGAGTTATACGGCAAACCAATGACGAGCCCTACGGCATCGAATTCAGCTAGGATGTCTTTGACAGCGACGAGCGTTTTTTTCCAGCTTTTTCGCTCGATGGTACGGACCGGAGTAGCAATTATTTGCTGCTCGTCAGAAACCGCGACGCCGATCCATTTTGTCCCAAGATCGAGGGCCACTAATCGGCCCAGTCCCGGAGTGCTCGATGGGTCTGTAAATTGTTCGGGATTGAGTATTTCTTTATCCTGCACGTAATTATATAATCTGGAGTTGCAGAGGCAGTAAACCTTTGCAGTTTCGATGCGTAAAATAGCAGTTAGTAATTATCATAAGAGGTAACCTATGTCATTTCGCGGAAAGCTCTCGATCATGATGATCTCGGCGGCTGTGTGTTTATATGCCGTTGTCGGTGGCATTCTAAGCCCGTGGACGCGGGCCCAGCAGCCGATAAACGACGCCGGAGCGCAGATCAGGATCTTCGAGTCGGTCCTGCAGCATATCCAGAACGATTATGTCGACGAGCCGAATCTTGAAAAGGTGCGCTTCGGAGCGCTTCGCGGGTTGGTCGGAGGCCTGGATCCGTATTCGTCGTATTTGACGGCCCAGCAAGTGACGGATTTTAACGCCGCGAAAAACACTAAAAAGGCCGGCATAGGCGCGGAATTCTCACAGGTTTCGCTTTATCTGTACGTGGTTTCGGTTGTTAAGGATTCGGACGCCGACAAGGCCGGATTGAAGGCCGGCGATGTGATCGAATACATCGAGAACAAGGCGACGCGTGACATATCGCTTTACGATGCTCGTCAGATGATCTACGGCGAGCCGGGCACTGCCGTGAATCTGCGAGTGCTGCGTTCCGGCGCCAAGCCGTTGACGATTA